>JAYVWD010000139.1:0-1892 GCA_043786345.1 Pseudomonadota bacterium | reverse complement strand
CGTCGGGTCCGACACGATCTGCTCGGGCAACGGCCCCTCGGTGACGATGCTCAGCTCGATCCCGCGCTCGCGGGCCTTGCCCTGGAGGGTCGAGGCGACGTCGGCGAGCGCGTCGGCGAGCGGGAAGCTCAGGAGCTCGAGCGTCAGGCGTCCCGACTCCACCTTGGACAGGTCCAGGATCTCGTCGATCAGGCGCGTGAGCTGGTGGCCGTTGCGCAGGATCGTCTGGGTGAACAGCGCGCGCTCGGCCGGCGGGATCGACGGCTCGCCGAGCAACTCGGCGAACCCGGTGATCACCGCGATCGGCGTGCGGATCTCGTGGCTCATGTTCGCCAGGAACTCGCTCTTGGCGCGGCTGGCGGCCTCGGCGACGTCTTTCGCGGTGCGGAGCGCGGTCTCGGCCGCCTTGAGCTCGGTGATCTCCCAGGTCATGCCGAAGAACCGCGGCGGGCCGATCGCGCCGACGCCGCCGAGCACGTGGCCGTGCCCGCGAAACCAGTGGAGGCCGCCGTCGGGCCACACCACGCGGAAATCGGCGCGGGCTTCGATGCCCTCATCGATCGACCGGGCGACGAGCTGGTTGACCAGGCCGCGGTCCTCGGGATGCACGTATTCGAGCCATTCGGCGAAGCTCTTCAAGGGCCGCTTCTCGCCCGGGCCGAGGATCGACAGCGCATTGCTCGTCCAGGCCTCGCCGGTCTCGAGGTTCAAGTCCCACGCCGCCATGCCGGCCGAGCGCGCGCACACGGCGAGGCGCTCCTCGCTGGCGCGCAGCTCGCGCTCGATGCGCCGCCGGTCCTCGATGTCGCGGGTGAGCGCCGTGAAAAAGCCCCGGCCGTTCTCAGCCCAGGTCGACAGGGCCAGCTCGATCGCGAACTCGCGGCCGTCCCGGTGTCGGCCCGAGACCTCCAAAATCCGGCCATGATTCTGCGCGACGCCGGTCGCCGCGTAGCGGTCGAGGCCGCCGAGATAGGCGGCCAGGTGCCGCAGGGGCACGAGGCGCTCCACGCTCTGCCCGAGCATCTCGGCCTCGGTCCAGCCGAACATCCGGTGCGCCGCGTCGTTCCACGAGATCACGGTCCCCGCCGTGTCGCCGCTGATGATCGCGTCCCGCGCGCTCGTGACGATCTGGCGATGCCGCTGCTCGCTCGCGCGCAGGGCCTCGGCGACCTCGCGGTGGTGCGTCACGTCTTTGGCGACGATCATGCGGGCGGACCGCCCCTTGAAAATGACCGGCGACGACTGGACGTCGACCAACAGGATCCGGCCATCTTTCGTGCGATGCCGCCAGGTCCCGGAGTCCTCGAACGCGAGCCGGTCCTTCGCCGCATACACGGCCAAAAGCTGCAAATGGGCCAGGCGATCTTCGAGCCTCGGCCGGTCTTCGGGCGGATGAAGCGCGCTGATCGACATGTTCAAGAGCTCGGCGCGCCCATAGCCGTAGCTGCGCACCGCCGCCGCATTGACCGCGAGGATACGGAACGACGCCGGGCAATAGAGGACCATGGGAATCGGCAGCCAGTTGAACAGCAGCCAGTAGCCGCGCGCGCCGCCGCCCCACGTGCTGACCCGCTTCGCAAGCCGCACGGGCCACGATCGCCAACGGTATCCTCGTTTTGTCATTCGTACTCCCCGATTCGGGGCTTACGTACACAAGTTCCAGGAGGTCGCCAAGACATAACCAGTTTTCGTTATCGGAAAGGTGGAACGCATGTGCTGCAGGGGTTTTAGTGCAGGAGAATTAGTAGGTTAGGGATGTGGAGGGGGTGGAGGGTGTTTGCTGGGGGAGGGGGTGGGAGAGGGGGGATTAAGTGCTTTGCACCATGGGCGATGCACGGAACCCCGTTATGCCCGGCGTGCCCGGCGTGCCCGGCGTGCCCGGCGCGACCGCA
>JAYVWD010000138.1:0-2112 GCA_043786345.1 Pseudomonadota bacterium | reverse complement strand
CGCTTGATGGCCTTGCGCACGCGTGGGTAGGTGCCGCAGCGGCACAGGTTGCCCGCCATGGCTTCGTCGATGTCCGCATCCGTCGGGTTCTTGTTGTCCTTGAGCAGCGCCGCCGCGGCCATGATCTGGCCGGGCTGGCAGTAGCCGCATTGGGACACGCACTCGTCGATCCAGGCGCGTTGGATCGGGTGCAGGGTCTGGTCGGTGCCCATACCCTCGATCGTCGCGATCTCCTTGCCGGCGCAGGTGTCGAGCTGCGTGACGCAGGACTTCACCGCCTTGCCGTTCACGTGGACGGTGCAAGCGCCGCAGGCGCCGATGCCGCAACCGAACTTGGTGCCCGTCAGCTGGAGGAAGTCGCGCAATGCCCAGAGAAGGCGCATGTCCGCGGGCGCGTCGACGGTCTCGTCCTTGCCGTTAACCTTGAGTTGCACCATGGAGCACCTTTTCCCGTTGCGGGTATTAAGGGTGAACGTCGGACGCGTCGAGCCTGGCGAGGTCGGCGCGCGTGTCGAGGTCGAATGCCGCGTCCGGGTTGTCCACGAGGTGGACGTCGCCGGCGAATTTCCGGAGCAGCGGGCGGGCGCCGGCCTCCGGCGCGAGGGCCGCGAGGGCCGGGAAATAGTCGCTGGCGAAGACCGCGGGGGCGCCCTGCTCATCGCCGTAGCGCGTCGCCGCGATGCCTTTGCCCGTGGTTTTGCGGGCGTCGATCAGGGCGTCGAGGTGGGCGGTGGTGACGAGGTACTGGTCCGGGAGCACCACGAGGAGCGCGCCCGAGGCCCATTTTTTCACGAGCTCGGCGGTGACGGCGGTCGACAGCGAGGTGCCCATGCCTTGCGCCCAGGCCGGGTTGTGGATTTCCGCGACGTCCAGGCCGAAGAGCTCGCGGCGCAAGACCTCGCGGGCGAAGCCGGTGACGACGGCGATGTGCCGGACCTGCGCGGCGCGCGTCGTCAGAACGGCGCGGCGGATGAGCGTCTGGTCGCCGACGCGGAGAAGCTGCTTGTTCTGGCCGAGGCGCGAGGAGTTGCCGGCGGCGAGGATGACGGCGTCGAGGGGCTCAGTTGCGCTCACGGGACCTCCTCGCGTCCGCCGCCGCGTGGCTCGCGTCCGGGGCCTGCCACACGGCTTCGGCTTCGGCGCCGGCTCCGTCGCGCGCCAGGCCCGCATCCCGCGGATCCGGGGCGGAAAGCGCCGGACGGGCGTCGCCGTCCTCGCCGGCGCCGAGCGCGCAGCTCGACACGACGACCGCGCCGCGGGGCCTCGACTCGAGCCGAATGGCGCCAATTTTGCTGGAGATTTCCGATTTATGCGCGCCCGTGGCGGCGTGCCGGAGCTGCTGGATCTGTGCGACGATCGCGAGCGCGATGTCCCATTCGCCGCCGTCTCCGCCCAAGTCCAGGCCGATCGGCGCGTAGAGGCGCCCGGCGAGCGCCGGCTCCAAGTCGGTTCCCTGCGACAGAAGCCACCGGTAGACCCGGTCGCGGCGGTGCTGGGGGCCGAGGAGGCCGAGGTAGGCGAGGGGCCGCGCGGCGGCCCACTTCATGACCTCGGCGTCGACGAGAAGGTTGTGCGTCATCGCCACGACGGCGGTCCGCGCGCTGGTGGCGGGCTCATCGCCGAGCGTCTCGGGGTTATAGCGGTGCAGGGTGGTCGCCGGCGGAAACCGCGCCGCGTCGAGCCGCGCCGGCCGGTGGTCATAGACGCGCACGGTCCAGCCGAGCTGATCGGCCAGGCGCGCGAGCGCCGGCGCATCGGGGCCGGCGCCGAAGATCACCAGCTCCTGCGGCGGTGTCACGGCGTAGAGGCAGGCACGCGCGCCGCCGGCGAGCCCCAGGTCCTCGGACTTTCGCGGTTTGCCGTGCCTCCGCGCGCCGAGGGCCGCGGTGACCGCCGCGCGGGCCGCCGGCGTGCCGTTCACGGTCCCTTGAACGCTCCCATTCTCGGACACGACCAGCCGGTCTCCGGCCGCGAAGCCCGCACCAGCCTCGTAAACGAGGGCGACGTGCAGGATCTCGGCGGTGCCGGCGAGCCGGTCGAGCAGGCGGTCGCCGGGGGCGACGCGCTCGAGGAGAACCGTCAGCTGGCCGGAACAGCCCTTGCCGTAGCCGA
>JAYVWD010000137.1:0-10436 GCA_043786345.1 Pseudomonadota bacterium | reverse complement strand
ATGGCCGTCGGGGTGATTCCGCGCGCCTGCGCCATCGCCTGGACGTTGCGCGTCTGCTGCTCCACGATGTTGTTGCGCTCGGCTATGGTCGCGGTGCTGTCCGGGAGGTTCGCGAGCGCCGACAATTTTCTTTGCTGATTGCAGAACTGGGTCTGGACGCCGCGCTGAAGCGTCGCCATATCCGCCGGGTTCGCGAGGCGGTCGTGCCCCGAGACGGTATCCGTCGTGCCGGGAAAGGAGCCGCGGACGTTGTTCGTGTCGCCGGCGATGCCGGAGCTCAGGTTGAAGTCGAAGGCGCGCGCCCGCGTCGTCGGGTCGACCGTCTCGCGCATGCCGATCGGCGGGCCGCTCGGGTTGTTCGGGTCGGGCATTGGGCGGACGGCATCGGGGGTCCAGACCTGCCGGCCATTTTCCGCCGGCTGCTGGTGCCAGGATTCGGAGCGGCCGTCTTTATAGGTGAAGACGTTATGCGTCGGGTCGTTCTTGTCGACCGACTGCACCCAGGAGGCGTTGACGTACTTCGGGGTGTAGTTGCCCGGCTCGACGACGTCGCCCGTGGCGATATTGGTGGCGCCGTTCGGATGGTTGCCGGATACGCCGGCGAGACCCAGCCGCGGTAGAGACGGGGCGCGGTCCGCGCGGTGGCGGCAAACGAGGTCTTTATCGGGCCTGGCTTCATCAGAACGGCATGAATTCCAGGGCGAACACCCGGTCCACCAGCCAAAGCGCCGCCACGCCGGCCGCCGCCGCCGAGCCGCCGAGGAAGACCACGCGCCGGTAGAACATGGTCCGGCGGGCGGCGAAGGCGAGCGGCAGGACGGTGCCGACGATCGCGAGCTGCCCGGTCTCGACGCCTAAGTTGAAGCCGACGAGGGAGTTGATGAGCGCGGCCGTCGGCAGCTGGAGGTCGATCAGGACCTCGGCGAAGCCGATGCCGTGCACGAGGCCGAACACGAACGCCAGCTTCCACCGGCCCTTGTCGATCACGGGGAAGATGTTGTTGAGGCCGGCGAGGAGCACCGAGAAGGCGATGACCGCCTCGACGAGGCGCGACGGGATGGTCAGCCAGTGGAAGGTGACGAGGCAGAGGGTCACGGAGTGCGCGACGGTAAAGCTCGACACCGTCTTGACGATCTCGCCGGCCGTATCCCGGAAGCGGGGGCGCGCCAGCCATTGGCGGCGGTCGAGGAAGAAGACCGCCGGCAGGATGAGCGTCAGGAGGAAGAGGATGTGGTCGACGCCGGTCCAGATGTGCATCACGCCGTCGTGGAAATACATCCGGAAGTGCGCGAACGTGTCCTCGCCGATCAGGCCAAATTTCAGGCGCGGCTCGTCCCGACTCAGGATGGCGGCCTGGGTTCCGCCGGCGGAGCTAAAGCTCACGAGCGCCTGGCGCTCGTCGGTGGCCTCGGCGAGGAACGTCCACTTGACCTCGATCCCGCGGAGGTCGCCGGGAGGGCATTGGCCCGCGAACGGCAGGACGGCGTAAGCGCGGTCCTTGTGCAGGGTTTCGGTCTGGGGACCCCAAGCGACGGGGCAGGCGACGTCCTCGCCGGCGGCAAAGCTCAGATCGTCGTGGACCGCGCCGACGATCGCCTTTTGATGGGCCTTGGCGGCGGCCAGGCGCGCGGCGGGCGTCCCGCTCGTGGCGCCCCAGAGGTCCTCGAGGTCGGACACCGGGATTTCCCATTGACCGCTCAAGGCGCCCGTGTCGGTGGCATGCACCTCGATCAAGTTATCGGAGACCTCGTGCGCCAGGGCCGGGCCGGCGGCGAGCGAAGCGAGGGCGACGAGCAGAGTCTTGGTTGTCATTGGAGCCCCTTGCGAATCGAGCGGTCCCCGCAATTTACTGCGGAGTTTCGGGCGCGGCAACAATTTGTCAGCGGAAGCTTTTTCTCCGGTCGTCGCCGGGCCAGGGCGCCACCTTGACCTCATTCGCTCCCTGCCGTTAGATGGAAAGGCGGATATTCATCAATGCCGGGAAGGGGCCGCGCCCGCCGCCGTCGTTGAAGCGCCCCCCGCGCACCAAGCCGGTGCTGGCGTTGACGGCGTAAACTTGCCCGACATTGACGCTCGAGTTGAACGCCGCGCTGGCCGGGCCGCGCTTGATCCGGTTGGAGGTCGGGTCGTCGGCGGCGCCGAAGTACGTCGCCGTGGTGAACTCGTACCTGACGTTCTTTGCGGTTGAAAACCTTGGCGCCATGGCGGTTATGAAATGGCTTGTCGCCGCCTTGCGAGCGGACCGCGAGGCTGTCGACCTGCGTGCAGCCCCGCTGAAGCAGCGCGAGGACGCAGGTCGAGACCTTGGCGCCGTCGCGGCCGGACGCGGCGCCGCATTTGGCGCTGTCGCTCATCGTGAAGCCGTTGCTGCGCAGCGTCGAGGCTCAGGTTGCGAGAACGCCGCCGTTGCCGCCCGATTGCTGAGGGCTTGTCGCGGGCGGTTTTGGCGCTGAGCCAAGGTCTGACGGCCGAAGGCGACGGCAAGCCCCGAGATGACGAGCGGGGCCAGGTCAGGCGCGGTTGGTGTGCTCACTCGAGTCCTCCAGGAGGTTGGCGATGTCTTGCGGCGTAAAGCCGAGGGCGACGGCGTAGGCGAGCAGCTCCGCGACCTTGGCGGCGAGCATCTTGTGGCGGCGGTTTTCCACCTTCTGCTCGTTGATGCCGACGACACGCAGGCCCTTGCCCCGGTCGGGGGCGACGAGCTTCATGACCTGCAGGTGCTGATAGGCCTTGGCGACCGTGTTGGGATTGACGACCAGGGCGAGGGCCAGGTCGCGGACGCTCGGGATGAAGGCGCCGGCCGCGAGCTCGCCGATCAGGATGCGACGCTCGATGCCGTCGGCAATCTGCTGGAAGAGCGGGACGGACGATTTGGGGTCGAGTTTCACGGGCGGGGCTCCTGTGCCCTAGTGTACTACTACAACGGTACACTTGCCAAAGAACTTGAGCGCCAGGATGCAACCGGCTTGATTGACGCGCGAATCCCGCGCCGCGCCCGGACGGGACACATACCCTGGTGGCCAGGTCCGAGCATTTGCGTTAAACCTCACCGGTTTCAAACCCGGTAGAGGGACGGCCACGCGTTGAGATTTGAAGCCCGGTCCAGCGATGCCCAGACGGTCGGCCTTGCGGCGCTCGATTCCTACGCGCGCGTGCTCGCGTTCCTGGCCAAGAGCGGCGACAGCCGGCGCCCGCCCCCGCCGAGCCCCGCCGCGCTGCCGTTCCTCCAAAGCGTACCCGGCATCGGAAACCTCCTCCTCTCGCTGAGCGCGGTGGCCCCCGCGACGCCCGGCGCGAGCGACGAGGAGTGGAACCCGCTCTCGCAGCGGCCGCATACCCCGCTGCCCCCGGCCGTGACCGGCGAGCTGGGGGCCGAGATCACCGCCTTGAAAGAGGCGGTCGATGCGTTCACCACCTTGTCTCATGAGATGATGCACGTCGCGCTGTGGGAGCCGTTCTTCACCGGCCTTTGGCGGCCGCGGAGCCGGCGCCGCTTCCGCGAGTTCTCGCTGATGGCCGAAGGCTACTGCTTTTTTTTCAGCGACATCATCGTGAGCGGCGCGGTGCGCACCCGGCTGCCGGACGGCGAGTTCGCGCTGGACCGCCAGACGCCCAGCAACGCCCGGTTTCATCCGGCGCGCGCCTTTCAGGCCTTGGGGATCCAGGACCACCAGGCGGTTCTGGACATCTACCTCGACGGCTTCAGCGGCCAGCGCACGGCGCTTTGGCAGCCGCGCGGCACCAACAACTACACGGCGGCGCTGGCCGCGCAGGTCTACGGGTTTTACACGGGCACGCTGCGGTACCTGGACGAGCTGCATGCGGCGCTGGCCGCGTTCGGCGGTCTGTCGGCGTTTTACCGGCGCTTTTGCGCCATCCCGGGGCTGCCGACGTTTCTTGGGCCGGCGCACGCGCGGCGGGCCGCCGACGCCGATCTCAAGCCCTATTTCGCGGAGTTCTTCCGGAGCGGCCTGGCGAATCTGGGCGGGTTGACGAGCACCCAGGTCGCGAGCGTGCGTTGGCGCCGGATGCTGCAGATGCGCGCCTATCATGCGACGCAGGTCCGCTGGCTGCTGCACGAGGGTCTCGTGGCAGCGCGCGCCTGGCCGGCGCCGCGGCGGCGCCAGCTCGTCGCCGCCGTCGACGCCTATCTGGACGGTCTGCACGCGTTGCTCCTGCAGCTGGCCCGCCAGGCGGACGCGTCGCCGTTGAGCGCTCTGAAGCAGCTCGACGCCCGGTACGATGCGCAGGTTCGCGCCCGTTTTCTGGCGGACGACGCCTGGGTGGGGCACCGTTGGCTTATCGCGCCGCGCCGCGCGGGCGGCCGCATCAGCCTGTTCGACACGCCGCCGGCGGGGCCGCGCGCCGCCAAGGTCGCCCTGCTCAAGACCGTGGCGTTCCTCGTCGACGAGCTGACGCGGCGCATGCGGGACGACCAGACGGTCGCCGCGCGCACGGCGATCCTGGCGCAGATCCAGCGGATCGCGGGCCTGGGCGCGGCCGGTGGCGGGGGCGACACCAAACGGACCAAGGCCGCCGCACGGAAGCTGCGCACGGAGCTGGCGCGCCCGGAGCTGCTGGAGATCTGGTCCGTGCCGTTGGCGAGCTTCGATCCCGTCGGCAATCGGTATCGGGAGCTCGTGTTCTCGTACCAGTAGCCGCCGCAAGGCAAGGTGCCGGAAACGGGCTCCAGCGTCTCGATGATCTCGAGCGTGGTGGCGGCGGTCCTGCGGCGGCCGGCCGCCGAACAACACTGAATTTCCTGGGGTTGGAACACGACCATGAAGGAGGACGGTATGAAGGTGGCATGGCAAAGAGGGCGGCGGTCCGCAAGACGCGGGCTGCGCCAGGCGCTACTCGCGATCCTGGCCGTCGCGTTGCTGAGCGTTTACGTGCCCAAGGTCCTGGCCTTGGCGGCCGTCGATCTCAACACGGCGTCCGAGACGGAGCTCGAAAGCCTGCCGGGCGTCGGCGCCAAGACCGCGCAGGCCATCATCGCGGCGCGGCCGTTCAAGTCCGTCGACGACCTGAACAAGGTCAAGGGCATCGGCAACACGAAGTTCGATAAGCTCAAGGAGCTGGTGACGGTCGGCGGTACCGAAGCCTCGACCGTGCCCGCGACCGCCGCGCCGGGCGTTCCCAGGACCGCGAGCGCTCCCAATCCGGCGGCGACGAGGGCGGCCATGACGGCCTCCAAGCCCGCACCCCGGGCGACAGCGGTTGGCAAGGTCGCCGCGGGCGAGCGCATCAACGTCAATACCGCGTCGCTCGAGGAGCTGGAGCGCCTACCGGGGATCGGCGAGGTGAAGGCGAAAGCGATCATCGCCGGCCGCCCGTATCAGACGCCCGACGACGTGATGAAGGTCAAGGGCATCAAGCAGGCGACGTTTGATAAGCTCAAAGATCACATTGCCTTATAGACAGGGCGACCCCCCCCCGCGCGGGATCGAGGCCGCCGCGACCCTTTCCGCTGCGCCGCGACGTCCATTCCCCGTAGGATGCGCGCAGCGACCCGCAATGCACCTCCGAAGGGGAGTTGGCCCGTGAAACGCGTTCTGCTGTCCGTCTTCTTCCTCCTCGTTGCCGCCGCCGTCGTGCTTCGCCTCGTCGTCCCGCGCGCGGTCGAAAACCAGCTGAACGGCGTCTATCCGGCCTTCGCCTATCCCGAGGCGGCGCCGCCCGCGCCCGTATCGGCGGCCGCGCGCCAGCTCCACGACCGGCTGTTCATCGCGGACCTGCACGCCGACTCCTTGCTCTGGGGCCGGGACCTCACCGAGGACTCGACGGTCGGCCACATCGACCTGCCGCGGCTCAAGCGCGGCAACATCGCGCTCCAGACCTTCGCGATCACGACGAAAACGCCGCGCCACCTCAACATCGAGCGAAACAGCGACGACACCGACAACGTCTTCTGGCTCGCCCTGTTCGGCGGGTGGCCCTTCGAGACGCTGACGAGCCTCAAGGCGCGCACGCTCTTCCTCGCCGGGCGCCTCGGCGCTTACACCGGCGCGGCCGCGGGCCAGGACGCCATCTGGCCGATCCGCTACCGCCAAGACCTCGAAGCCTTCTTGGTAGCGCGCACGCGCCGCCCCGACCTGGTCGCCGGCATGCTGTCGATCGAGGGCCTCCACGCGCTCGAAGGGGATATCGGGACCTTGGCGTCGCTGGACGCCGCCGGGATCCGGGTCATCGGCCTCGCACACTTCTTCGACAACGAGGTCGCGGGCTCGGCCCACGGCCTCGTGAAAGGCGGCCTGACGCCGCTCGGCCGCGAGGTCGTGCGGGCGCTCGAGAGCCGGCACATCCTGGTCGACCTGGCGCACTCGTCGGCCAAGACGATCGACGAGGCGCTCGCCCTCGCGACGAGGCCCGTCGTCGTGTCCCACACGGGGGTCAAAGGCACCTGCGACAACGCGCGCAACCTGTCGGACGCGCAGCTGCGCGCCGTCGCCGCGACCGGCGGCGTGATCGGCATCGGCTACTGGGAGGCGGCGGTCTGCGGCAAGGACACGGCGGCGATCGCGCGCGCCGTCGTGTACGCCGTCGGCGTCGTCGGCGCCGACCACGTCGCCCTCGGCTCCGATTTCGACGGCAGCACGTTCGCGCCGTTCGACGCGGCCGGCTTGCCGCAGCTCACGCAGAGCCTGCTGGACCACGGCCTCGGCGCGGCGCAGATCGCGGCCGTCATGGGGGAAAACGTGAAGCGGCTATTGCTCGCGGAACTGCCGGTCCGGCCTTGAGCGCCGCGGCGCGCCGGCCCCGCGGCGGCGGGCTGGGCCTTCCCCTGGCGCGCCGGCAGGCGCTCGCACTCGATCACTCTGTTGCGGGACCGCGCCAGCGTCAAGAAATTGGGCTTTGAGGTCAGCTTTGAGAGGGAAATCCCGGAATCCATTAAGGGGGGCCCGATGCGGCTTCGCCAGATTCTGCTCAATGTCGTGGGCAATGCCTTGAAATTCACCGTCCGCGGCGGCGTCAGCGTCGTCGTCAAAATCGCGGCAAGCGTGGAAGGGGCCGCGAAGTCCTTGCTTTTCATCGTCCTCAAAGATACCGGGCGGTCGGCTGTACCGAGTACTTAAGCAAGCCGGTGAAGGCCAATTTATTGGTCGAGGTCGTCGCGAGGACCGCAAAAAAAAAGTCCCGCGAGGATCTAATTAGGACCGCGGAGCCCTCATCCTTACGCGAAGATCCGCTCGTTCGCCCCGTGGTTGCTCAATTTTTCCAGGCTCTTCCGGGCCGCGTCGCCGCATTGCGTGACGCCGAACGCCGGTCGGCTTGGACGGAAATCTCCAGCCTTACCCACCAGCTCGCGGGAGCGTCCCGAAGTTTTGGCTTCGCGGAAATCGCCGAAATGGCTGCTGAGATCGAGCTCGAGGCAAGGGGCCAGGTGAATGAAAAGGTGTTGGCGAAGGCGATCGCCCGATTCGGATCGTTTTGCGAAGAGTCCGCACGAGGTGGGGCGTCCGGGCTTTGAATGGTTCCCGTCCCTCATCTGGCACAGACTCTGCATATTTCCGGGGATTGTGCGCGCCACACCATTCCGATGTGGTTCTAAGAAATGGAGGGACACCGATGAATTGGGATCAAATTGAAGGCGGTTGGAAGGACCTGAAGGGCCAAGTCCGACAAAAGTGGGCCAAGCTCACGGACGACGACTTTGAGGCCATTGCGGGGAGCAAGGATCGATTTCTCGGCAAGCTCCAAAAACGCTATGGCTACAAGAAGGATCAGGCCGAGACCGAGCTCAATCAGTGGATGAAGGGGATGAATCGCGACAAAAAGGAGCCACCGGCGGTTCATTGAACCGTTCGCTCGGGCCACTAAATCTGACGGTCATCTTCTCGAGCGAAACCCTTCACCCGGAAGGGTTTCGTTCCTTTCGCCTCGAGGCCTGCCCGGCACGGGAGCTGCGGCTTGGTCGGACGAGCCCCGGCGGCGCGGCCATTTTATCGTCCATCCTGGCACAGGGGGCCTGACGGGCTCCTCGGCGCTAGCGCGTCAAAGCCCCCCCGACGCCTCCCACGTGCTGAAGCAGTAGAGCCGCGCCTTCCGCGAGCAGGGCCGGGACCCGGCCTCGATCCAGCGCTCGTCGGCGCGGAGCGCGGACCCGGCGCCGCCGTGCAAGTCGGCCGAGGCGTCGGTCCAGTCGTTGCAACTGCCCGCCTCGGCGTCGTAGGTGCCGTCGGCTTTGGTGGCGGTCCACACCTGCGCGTTGAACTCCGGCGGGACGGTGCCGAGGACGTAGAGCTCGGCGCTGCGGCCGGTCTCGGAGAACTGGACGAGGTTGTGGGGCCGGTCTTTGGTCCACAGCGTTTTCGGCATGCCGACGAGCTTGTCGGAGAAAGAGAGGATCCCGCTCACGGCTTTGATACGGTCGCGCGCGTCGACCTTGCTCGTGCTCAGGACCGCCGTCCACTTGAGCGGGACCGGCAGCTTCTTTCCGGCCTCGGCGCAGGCGGCATCGGCGCCGTCCAAGCCGATGGTCGCCGGGAAGAGCGTCTCGGTCACGAAGATCAACTGGGCCGCAAAGCCTTTTTCTACGGACTTTTTGTAGGTTCCGCCCGGGTCGAAGGCGGCGATCGAGCCGGCATTCAGCGAGCCCGCGATGAGCTTGACCACGTCCAAAAGGGCGAAGAGCGGGCTTTGTGTCCAATCGAACCGCGCGTTGTTGGTCGAGACGATGCGGGGCGCCTGGCCGGCGGGCGTGAAGGTCAGGCGGAAGTCCGAGACCTTCGCGGCGTCCTCCGGCGGCAGCTTGACGCCGACGTGCCACGGCGAGTCGACATTTTTCACGACCCGCTCGGGCTCGACGTAGGCGCCGTCCTTCAGGACCTCGAGCTTGACGTCGCCGATGTCGGCCGGGCCCGCGGTGCCGCCGGTGACGACGCAGGCGGTGACGTCCTCGCTCGCGTCCAGGTCGTCGACGTAAGAGCGCCCGGTCGCCGCCGAGCACCCGACGAGGTAAGCCCCCGCGACGTCGACCGGGGCGATCGCCGGCTCGACGGCCGCCTCGCTACCGGATGCCGGCACCGCCGCCGGCCCCGCTGTCGGGGCGCTGGCCGCCGCGTCCTTCGCGCCGTCGGCGCCTTTGCCGCTGCAGCCGACGATGAGGACGAGCGCGATCGACGAAAGGATCCGGGGCCAAAGCACGGCCGACTCCGCACGAAAATGCCGGTTGAGGGGGCACTCGTGGTATCGGCAGGGCGGCGCCCCACTGGAGTCGGGTGTAACCATCTATTTTAACTAGTTATAATTTTGCCCTACCCTCTTCATGGGGAACGAACGTCCACTCGGGCCGGCAAAAATCCGTCGCGCAGCCGGATCGCCGCGTCGGTGGCGACGATGTAAGTCCGCCCGGCGCGGCCGTCCTTCACCAGGAAGTAGAGCCAGCCGTCGCTGCGAAAGTGCGGGAAAAGGGCCCACTGCCCGGGCTCGAGGCGCGTGATCCGGACCTTGCGGCCGGTCTTGAGGTCGGCAAGGTAGACGTTGGCCGTGCCGGCATCGACCATCTCCTTGAAACCGGGCGCCGACGCGCTTTGGAAGCCGAATTCCGCGAAGTCTTCGGGGAACGCGAAGTGGTGCACGGCGAGGATCCGCTCGTCGTACGAGACGGTCGCTTTGCCGCCGCGCAGGCACACCTGGCCGACGAGATCGGCACGGAGCGGCGAGGTCATCGGGTCGAGCTGGCGCACGCGGTAACCGGCTTGCGAGTTCGGGACGCCGCTCGCGGACCAGCGCCCCACGGCCAGCGTCCCGGTCGGCGAGAGCGCCCAGTCGCCTTCGTTTGGCGTGTCGAGGCTCACGGTATCCCGGAGCTGGAACGAGCGGCCGTCGTTGACCATCCGGTAAAGGTCCAGATAGGCGCCCGCCGAGAAGACGCCGCTCGGATCCTCGGGCGACTCGCCGTCATTGTTGATGTGCGTGCCGCTGGCGGCGAGGTAGTCCGCGCCGTCGACGGTCGCGCCCAGGTAAAGGTAGGGCGGCATCGACGCGAAAGTCGTGCACGGCGCCTGCTCGATATCCAGGTGCGAGACGGTCGGATCGGCGAGGAGGCTCGACGGACAAAACACCGGGTTCTGGGCTTCGTTCAAGAAGGAGAAGCCGCTCCCATCCGGGAAGAAGTTGGGATCGTAAGACGAGTTCACGACGATCGAAAGCCGGCTGCCGAGGCCGCCGAGCTGGCCGGCGAGGTCGTAAATGCGGCCGCGGGTTCCGACATACCGGCCGTCGGGGGAGGAGCGGAGCCAATACCGGTAGTCGGCGTCCGCCTGGATGATCCGGAAAGTCGCGCCGATCGAGCGGTCCACCCAGCCACGCGCCCAGGGGACGTTCGCGGCGAGGGGGAAGGCCTCCGCCCCGTCGCTCCGGAGCTGTGAAAAGCAGCTCTCGGGACCGCTGGGGCAGGCGAACGGGCGCATCTGCCGCTCGGCGTTCACGGC
>JAYVWD010000136.1:0-2848 GCA_043786345.1 Pseudomonadota bacterium | reverse complement strand
AGGGCCTTGAAGTTGGCGCGGCTCGCCGCGCGGTCGCTCTGGTCGAGCGAGGTCGAAAGCAGCGCCGATTTGGTCAGGAACTGCATCTGGGTGACGAGGCGCCGGCACTCGCGCAGGGAGTCGTCCCACTCCGGCAGGCGTTTGGCCGAGAGGAGCAGGTCGATCAGCCCGAGCAATTTGGCGACGGGCGTGTTGAGGTTGTGGCTGATCAACGAGATGAAGTTGCCCTTGAGATCCGCGGTCAGCGCGTAGTTCCGCTGCTTGGCCTCGAGCTGGAAGCGCTTGAAGTTGTGGAACGACATGAGCCCGAAGGCGGAAAAGACGTAGACGAGGAAGCTTCCGTAGCCGATCTGGAACAGCGGCAGATAAGCCTGCGCATACCGGATCGCCAGCGCGTTGAGGCCCGGCGCCGCGAGGGTCGTGACCAGCAACAGCGCGACCGAGGCGGCCTGACCGGCGCGATACATGGTGACCAGGATCACGAGGCCGAGCGCGACGAGGCAGGCGACCGAGACGGCGGGGGGCGCGACGGCGACCGTCGCCTCGTCGACGAACATTTGCGCCAGCTGCGCCCAGAAGACGTGCAAAGGCGTGCCGTTGGCGAGGAGGCTGCCGCCGCCTTCATCGCTCGTCGCGGTGTAGGTCCGCCGCAGGATGCCCTTGTTGTCCTTGAGCAGCGGGTTCTGGCTGGTGTCGTTGCCGATCAGGATCACCCGGTCCTGCACCCGGTCGAGCCGTACGGCGCCGTGCAGGACGTCTCCGAACGAGGCATCGGGGATGCTCGCCCGGCGCGGCAGGTTGAGCAGGAAGTTCGGCAGGACGTGCGGCAGATTAAGGGCGACGTGATACGGCGGCGGGTTCGGCCACAGGCGGTCGGCCAGGGTCTGAATGAGCCACGTCTTCCACTTGGGGTAGTAGGTGCAAAAGCTGTTCACCTCGTAGACGCAGTCCTCGCCCTCCTGGACGTGGAACGCCCGCCGGATCGCCAGCGGCACCTCGCCGATTTCCGCGATCGGGTAGGCGACGAAGACCCGGCCGGGATCCGGCGCGGCGCTGAGGGCGTCGACCAGGGGCTGCCAGTAGACGGGATCCGACGGGTGCGCGCTCGCGAGCCAGCTCACGACGATCAGGCGCGGGCGCATGGCGAGCAGGATCTTCAGGACGGCGGCGTATTCGCGCAGGTCGGCGTCGCGGACGAGCTCGGAGGGGGCGGCCGCGAGCTGGGCCAGGTCGGCATCCGTGAGCGAAACGGTCAGGACGGCCCCGGGCGTCCGCGCGTCGTAGGCGGCCAGGCGCAGGCTGGATTCGATGAGGCGTTTTTCGACCTGCGCCGCCAGGCTTTCGCGGCGGCCCCCCGAAAACAGGATGTCGGTAAAGACGAAAAAGACGATCAACGCCATCAACGACGGAAACACCACCTTGAGCGTGAGCAAGGGGCGCCAGGTCTTGAGCCGGTTTTTGAGGGTCTCTATCGCCGCCTCCCCAGCTCGACGGTGAAGGCGGCGCCTTTGCCGGCCTCGGACCGGCAGCGGACCTTGGCGCCGATGCGGTCGGCGAAAAAGCGGCAAAGATAGAGGCCCAAGCCCGTGCCCTTGATCTTGTAAACATCGTCGTTCTTGACGCGGTAGAACTTTTCGAAAATCTTCTCCTGAAACTCCGGCGCGATGCCCGGGCCGTCGTCGGCGACCGACACCGCGACGTCGCGCCCGGTGAGCTCGGCGCTCAGCCGGACGTCGCCGCCGGCCCGGGAGTACTTCACCGCATTGGACACCAGGTTGAAGATGATGTGATCGAGCAGGGGCGCGTTCGACTGCACGGCCAGCTCGGGGTCGCAGCGGATCGTGAGGTTGATCGGGCGCTCGCGGATCTTCGCGTCGAGCCGCTGGCTCACGGTCCTGAAGAGCGGCTCGAGGAGCACGCGCTCGAACTTCACCCGCTTGCCGACCTCGCCCTCGGCGGCGGCGCATTGCATGATGCCTTCCAGGTATTCCGCGAAGTCGACGCTGGTCGAGAGCGCCCGGGCCAGCAGGTCGTGGTCCGGGCTCGCCTTGGGCACCACCCCGGCGACGGTCGCGAGCCGGGCGCGGGCGCGGTCGTTGGCGGTGGCCATGGACAGGGAAAAACGGTCGAGATAGCGGGACTGCGCCTTGGCGAGCTCGGACTTGGCCTCGGTCTCGGTCCGGATCCGGGCCTGCGCCTGGATGTCGAAGTTGAGCCGCGCGATGGCCCCGACGAGGACGGCGAAGGATGAGAACAGGACGGTGTCGGCCAAGGGGATGAACAGGCCCAGGTAGTGGAAAAGCAAGCCGTGTATGACGAGCAGAAGGAGCCAGACCGAGGTCACCGTCAACAGCGCCGGCACGACGCCCAGAACCCAGACGACCCCGAACAGGAGCGTCACCGCGACGGTCTGCACGGCCGCCGCCCAGGCCCCCACCGGCTCGAGCCAGGAGCCGGTGAGCAGGTTTTCCACGGCATTCGCCGTGATGTAGACGATCGATTCGCCGTTGCGGTAGGTGTCCGCGTCGCCTTTGATGGCGGTGTTGGCGATCATCTGCTCGCGCGTCTGGGTCATCCATTCCCGAAACGAGGTCTGCCCGACGAGCACGATGCGGCCGGCCAGCTCGGCCGCGAACCGTTCCGGCGCCGCCAGGAGCTCGGCGGCGTCGATCCGCTTGAAGCTCTGGCGGTCGAGGAAGTTGAGCAGATACCACCCGCGGCCGTCCCGGGCGCCCGGGAGCAGGCGCGCGGCCACGGTCGTGCCGACCGTCTTTTTCCCGGCGCTCTCGGCGAGGACGCGCGGCAGGAACGGCCGCAACGTCAGCCCGAGGAACCCGCTGAGCGGCAG
>JAYVWD010000135.1:0-9823 GCA_043786345.1 Pseudomonadota bacterium | reverse complement strand
CGCTTCGGCTCGTAGACCGTGGTCACGACGTTCCGGTACTCGTTGAAGATGTCGACGCGGTCTCTGGTGGTGATGAAGTTGAGGCCGCCGAGCGTCTGGTCGACGACCTCGAGGACCGACGAGTCGGCCGCGGCGCTCTCGCGCAGCTCCGCCTCGCTGGTGACGAGCTTGCCGCGGAACGAGAGCAGCCGGCGCTCTTTGAGGAGGCGCCGCGTCAGCTGCGTGTTGGGCAGGGCGACCAGCAGGCCGACCATGGCCATGTTGATCTCGCAGTCCTCGATCAGCTGGATCATCGCCTGGTCGATGCCCTTCTTCTCGCCGTCGAACCCCATGATGAAGCCGGCGGTCGCGACCATGCCGTACTCATAGAGGGTGTTGACGCGGTCGACGATGGGCTTCACGGTGTTCTGGGATTTCTGCGTCATGAGCAGCAGCTCGGGGTCGGGCGTCTCGATCCCCATGAAGATGACGCGGAAGTCGGCGGCCTGCATGAGCGCCAACAGGTCGTGGTCGTCGGCCAGGTTCATCGAGGCTTCGGTGCAGAAGTAGAACGGGAATTTGTGCTTCCGGTTCCACTGGATCAGCGCCGGCAGGAGGTTCCGTTTGACGGCGCGCTTATTGCCGATGAAGTTGTCGTCCACGAGGTCGATCGAGCCGGTGTAGCCCAAGGTCCGGATCCGATCGAGCTCGGCTGTGACCTGCTCGGGCGTTTTCGTGCGGGGCTTCCTGCCGAAGAGCTCGATGATGTCGCAGAACTCGCAGTTGAACGGGCAGCCGCGCGAGTATTGCACGCCGATCTGCACGTAGTGGCCGAAGTCGAGCAGGTCGAAGCGTGGCACCGGCGACTGCGAGACGTCGGGCTTTTCCGTTTCCTTGAAGAGGCCGCAGGGCTTGCCGGCGCGCCAGGACTCCATCCACACCGGGACGGCGGACTCGCCCTCCCCCACCACCAGCACGTCGGCGTGCTTGTAGATGTCGGGCTGGCTCGACGGGTCGGAGCCGCCGACGGCGATCATCTTGCCGTCCTTCTTGCCCCGCGCGATGATCTGTAAAATCCCCTTTTGTTGCGGCAACATACCGCCGACGAGCACGAGGTCGGCCCAGGCCCAGAGGGCCTCGTCGAAGGCGATGCAGTTGAGGTCGACCAAGCGGTATTCCCAGTGCTGCGGGAGGATCGCGGCGACGGTGATGAGCCCGAGCGGCGGCGACGGCGTGCGCGCGCCGATGGTCTTGCACGAGTCCTTGTAGTTCCAGAAGCTGAACGCCGAAAATTCCGGCTGGACCAGGAGGCATTTCAAATTTTGGTCGGGGTGGAGGGTGCTCATGGCATCTTGAGCCCTCCGTCGATCGCGAAGGTCTGGCCCGTGATGAAGGCCGCGTGGTCCGAGGCGAGGAAGACGATCAGGGCCGCGACCTCCTCGGGCTTGCCGTAGCGCTTGATGAGCTGACGGTCCATGATTTCCTGCTCGGCGATTTTTCGCACCGCGGCGCTCATGTCGGTCTCGATGACGCCCGGGGCGACGCAGTTGACGGTGATGTTGCGCTTCGAGAGCTCGACGGCGAGCGACCGGGACATCGCCTCGACCGCGCCCTTCGAGGCGGCGTAGTTGGATTGGCCGCGGCCGCCCTTGGTGCCGGCGGCGGACGAGACGTTGATGATGCGGCCGGCGCGCTTCATCATCAGGTCGCGGACCACGGTCTTCGTCGCGTGCACGACGCCCATGACGTTGGTATCCATGACCCTTTTCCAGTCGTCGGCTTCGAGCAGGGCGAAGAGGTTGTCGGCGACGACGGCGGCGTTGTTGACGAGGATGTCCACGGGGCCGAGGTCCTTCGTGATCGTCGCGTAGGCCGCCTCGCAGGCCTCGGCGCTGGCGACGTCGACCTGCACCGCGAGGGCGCGGCGGCCTTTTTTCGCGATCTCGGCGACGACGGCCGCGGCGGCCGCGGCCTGCAGCTTGTAGCCGACCGCGACGTCGGCGCCGGCCTCGGCGAGCGCGAGGCAGGTCGCGCGGCCGATGCCGCGGCTGCCGCCGGTCACCCAGGCGACCTTTCCGGGAAGGCTCACGCCGAACATAGCTGGGCCTCCTTGCGCCGCGGGCGCTTGCCCCAGGACGTCTCGCGGCAGAAGCGGAAGAGCCGCGGGCCGTAGTCGGCGAAGGTCGGGACGGCGACGCCGGCGCGGGCCAGGAGCGGCGCCGTGCGGCTCATGTCGAAATGCCGGCCGCGGATGCCGAGGTAAGGCAGGTGCCAGAACATGGTGTCGAGGATCTCGCGGAGCGCGTGCGGAACGGCCAACCGCAGCGGCCAGAGCCTTAGCGCGTAGGCGACCCAGGGCGGCGAGAGCGGCGGGACCGGGACCTGGAAGGCCTGCGTCGCGCAGAGCATGATGGTCTTGGGGCTCAGGCGGTCGTCGCCGGCGCAGACGTGGAAGGTCCCGTTCCGCGCTTCCGGGTCGGCGGCGAGGACCAGGGCGGCGCTCACCACGTAGTCGACGGGGACGATGTCGACCCAGGCGCGCGGGTCGATCGGCGCCCGGGGGATGAAGCCCGAGAGCCACATCCGCCAGACCGAGTAGAGGACCTTCGTGCGAAAGACGAAGCCGTCGTCGCTGCGGCCGACGATGATGCTCGGGCGCAGGATCGTGTAGGGGAGGCCCGAGGCCTGGACGGCGTCCTCGGACTCGCGTTTGGTCTTTTCATAGTTGTTGTGGAAGGCGGGCGGCGCGCCGTCGGCCTCGCGGATCCGGCCGCGGCGCTTGCCGCAGACGTAGGCGGTCGACAGGTGGACGAAGCGGGCGAGGCCCGGGATCTGGCCGGCGAGGCGCAGGGCGCGCTGGGTGGCGACGACGTTGGTGCGACGGCCTTCGGCGAGAGCGAGCCCAAGGTCGGTCGACGCCGCGGAGTGGATGAAGAGGTCGTGGGGGCCGTCCAGGCGCGGCAAGGGTCCGACCTCGAGGTCGCACCCGATCACGGTCACTTTCGCGAGGGCGGCCGCCGAGGGAACCTCGACGAACTTGCGCCACTGGGCGACCATGCGCGCGAAGCGCGCCTCCGGCGCATCGCCGGCGAGGGGGCGGATGAGGAGTGTGAGGCGCTCCAGGTCGGGGGACAAAAGGAGGGTCCTGGCCAGCTCGGAGCCGACGAATCCCGTACCGCCTGTCAAAACGACCCTCATGAATCCCTCAACCGTTCACGCCGCGCTGACGACCATGGCCGCACACAGGCCGAGAAAGTTCCGCGAGGTCACGACCGCGCGCGTTCCCGCGATCTTCTGGGGCTCGGCGCTGATGCTGAGCCGCGCCGAGTGCTGGTCGCCTTTGACGAAGTTGTGGGTCGGCGGCACCTGGCCGCGCTGAAAGCTGTCCAGCGCCAGGATCAGGCCGAGCACGCCGCCCGCCTCGCACATGTCGCCGAGCACCGCCTTCGGGGTGGTGACCGGCACCTTTTTCGCGTGGCCGCCGAAGTAGTCGGCATAGGCCTTGGCCTCGGCGAAGTCGGCCGAACGCGCGCCGTTTCCGTGCCCGACCAGAAACCCCAGGTCTTCTTTCTTGAGGCCGGCCTCGGTCAAAGCCCCGTCGATCGCCCGCACGAGCCCCGGCGAGTCGCGCTCGGCCATGAACTCGAAGGCGCCGTCGCTGGCGAGGAAGAAGCCCTCGACGCGCCCCATGATCTTCGCGCCGCGCTTGAGGGCGTGGCGCTCCTCCTCCAGGACGACGTAGGCCGAGCCCTCGCTCAGGACGGCCCCCGTGCGCTTGTCGTCCCAGGGCTTGACCACGGTCTCGAGCGGCACGGTCAGGTCCTTGGTCGTCGCCAGATAGCCGCTGTGGATCCCCTCGGCCAGCTGGAACGGCTCGACCGGGCCAGAGATCCCGCCCGCGATCACGACCTCGGCGCGGTCGTAGACGATGCTCCGGAAGGCCTCGCCGACGGCGCGCAGGCCGGCGACCTGGAAGTCCATGAAGTTCGAGTTCACGCCGCGGATGTCGAGCGTCATCGTGCCGAAGCAGAGGCCGTTGTTCATCAGCGTCTGCAGGACGACGAGCGGGTTGACGAGCTCCATCAGCTTGGCGCCGAAGAGCTCGGAGTCGAAGCTGCCGGTGCCTAAGTTGGCGCACTGGGAGACCAGGGTGAAGTACGGCGTGAGGTCGCCGATCTGCGTGCTGCCGGCGCCGACGTACATGCCGAAGCGCTCGGGGTCGACCTTGCCCTTCTCGATGCCGGCGTTGGCCGCGGTCTCGAGGGTCGTCAGCAGGCTGATCACGTCCTTGCGGCGCAGGATCTTCTGGACCTTGCGGTCGGGCAGGCGCTTCATGTCGGGCGGCGGGCAGGCCCCGGCATACCGCACCGAGGAGCCGACCGTGTTGAAGTGCGTGATGGCGGTGAATTTATGGTCTTTGCCGCACCACGCGGCGGCGTTCTCGGCGAGCGTGTACCCCGCGGGGGACGCGATGCCGGCGCCGGTAATGACGACTTTGCGAAGGGTCATGGGGTACTCAGGAGGCGTGCTTGGTGATGACGACGACGGAGTTAGTGCCGCCGAAGCCGACGGAGTTCGAGAGCGCCGCGCCGATTTTCTCTTCGCGCGCGGTGTGAGCGATGAGGTCCAGGCCCTCGCCGCAATCGGTGCGGAAGAGGTTCCGGGTCGGGGGGATGTGGCCGTCGTGCACGGCGAGCGCGGTGAAGGCCGCCTCCATGGCGCCGGCGGCCGAGATGAGGTGGCCGACCTCGCTCTTGGTCGAGCTGACCATGGGCTTCAGGCCCTTTTCCCCGAAGACGCGGCGGACGGCGAGCGCCTCGACGCGGTCGTTGAGCTGCGTCGAGGTGCCGTGCGCGTTCACGTAGCGGATCGCCTCGTGGTTGAGCCGCGCGTCCTTGACGGCGAGCTCCATCGCCTGGACGATGCCGCGGCCGTCCTCGGGCAGGTCGGTGATCCGGTAAGCGCTTTCCGTTTCGCCGTAACCCGAGAATTCCGCGTAGATTTTGGCGCCCCGGGCGAGGGCGCGGTCGCGCTCCTCGAGCACCAGCATGGCGGCGCCCTCGCTGGCGACGAAGCCGTCCCGGTCCTTGTCGAAGGGCCGCGACGCCGCCTGCGGGTCGTCGTTGCGCGTCGAGAGCGCGGTCAGCAGGCAGAAGCCCGCGAGCAGCAGCTCGCCGGCCAGGGAGTCGGCGCCGCCGGCGAGCATCACGTCGGCCTCGCCGCGCCGGATCTGCATGAACGCCTGGCCGAGCGACTGGCCCGACGAGGCGCAGGCCGTGTGGATCGTCGTGATCGGCCCGAAGGCCCGCCAGCGGGCGCTGAGGAGCGCGGCCAGGGTGCCCGGGTGGTTCTTGAGGACGATGTGGTTTTCCGACCGCGACTTCTCGACGGTCGAGCTCAGCTGGGGCAACCCTTCCGACACGGCCATTCCGGACAGCATCTTGGCGAGGGAGTGCGGGCTGATCGCGCCGATGCCGGCGCCGATCGCGACGCCGAAGCGCTCGGGCGCCACGGTGCCGAGGACCTCGCTCTCCCGCATCGCCTCGAGGGCCGCCTGCACGCCGAACTCCGACGGACGGTTCAGGTAGTTCCGGTGCTCGGTCGAGATCGCGTCGGCGCTCAAGGCGAAGCCGTCGACCTCGCAGGCGAACCGGGTCGGCCAGGCGTCGGCCTTGAAGCTCTTGATGTAGCGCGCGCCGGACTCGCCGTTGAGCACGCGCCGCCACGTTTCCGCGCGCGTGAGCCCCAAGGGCGACACGATGCCGATGCCGGTAATGACGACTCGTCTCATGGATGGTCTCGGGTGGTCTCGGATTAGGGAGCGGGAGGATCAGCAGGCCTCGGAAAGGCCGGTCCGACGGGTGTGTGCGAACATGGTGCGGAAGCCCATCTCGCCCTGCATGACGCGGTGGTCATTGGCGGAGATGGTCACGCGGACGACGACGTCCGAGTCGGGGAGGGAGCAGTCGCCGCTGACGACCCTGGCTTCGAGGACGATCTGGTCGCCGGGCTCGACGAACTTCCGGAAGCGGGTGTTGCGGGTGTAGGTCGGGACGAGGGCCTTGTCGCGGAGCGGCGCGTCGCGCGAGCCCTTGACCAGGTATTGGCAGACCTCGCCCATGCAGGTGAGCAGCAGGACGCCGGGGACGCAGGGCTTGTTCGGGAAGTGCGTGGCGAAATAGGGCTCGCAGGCCGAGAAGTTCTTGAAGCCGACGACCTTTTTCCCCGGCTCATGGGCGATCAGGCCGTCGATGAAGCGGAGGCTCTCGAGCGTACCCATGCCGGCGATCGCTTTCAGGCGGACGCCGCCGTCGCCGCTGATGCGCGTCCCGTTCTGCGTCCCGGGCTTATAGAGGTTCCTGAACTGGGTCTCGACGCGCTTCGGGTCGTCGAAGTCCGAGAGCGGCAGCATGTAGCCGCGGCAGCAGTGCCCGATCAGCACGGGCTTTCCCGCCACCGAGGCCGTGCCCTTGGTGACGACGACGTCGTCGCCGAACTCGAGCACCTCGACCTCGAGGTCGATCTGGGTGCCCGCCTCGACGACGCCTACGTATTCGGTCTTCTCATCCGCCAGCAGGACGGGGCGGCGCTCGAAATTCGTGGACACCATCTTGAGCCATCCCCCGAGCTGGCAGAGCGCCTCGGTGATGACGGCGGGGCTCAAAACGCGCCGCCCGTCCGGGAGCCAGTAGAACAGGCTCTCGTTACGGGTGACGTTTTTGAGCCCATGAATGCGTTTCATGGGCTCGTAACTATAGATTCGGTCGACGAAGTGAAACGACATTCGGCGCGCCTTTAGGAAGCCTTATCGCCCGAGCCAGTTTGGGCCCCGCCCGAAAGCAAGGTACCAGCAAGCTTGCGCTCGACGATGCCGCAAAATACCGCCACGGTAAAAAGCGCCGGGAGCTCCCGGAGCGCCATTCCGTCACGCCATGAAGTGGGATCAATTTCCGGGATGAGAATTTTGAGTCTTTCGACGCCCTTGGGCTTGAGGATTCCATCGACTTCGAACTCCTCCGGTTGCATATCGCCGCGCGCCTGGCGCTCGATCTCGCGTTGGGGGATCTTGATGTCGAACTCTTTTTCCAGCCGAAACATGATGTCCAGGAAGTCGATGGATTCCGCGCCCAAATCCTTGATCAAATTGGATTTGCGGCTGACGTCCTCCAGCTCGACGCACAAGGATTCTGCGATGACTTTGCGTACGCGGAGCTCGGTATCGGAAGGGGCGACTTGACTCAAGGGAAGGGTCCTCCGCTCGTCGACAGAAAGGCTGAAACAGAAAGGATGGGGGTGGGCTTATATATAGGATAGATGACGCGGGCCCGCCGAACAACCGCGCCCGCTTCGTTAAGACTTTGGGCGCTTGAGATATTCCTCCCTGATGCACGGCGTGTTCTGGTATCATGGACGATAAGACGGGGCGAAAAAACGACCGTCTATGAGCTAAATGCTCAGGAAGGGAGGTGGTGCTTTTGGATACGACTTGTATTCATCCCAGTAGCACGGAGGTGATTGTCTCCTAACCGAGGCGATTGCTTCCAACTACGGCCGGCTCCCCCTCCTTTCGAACGTGACATGTGCGGGGAAGCCGGTTCCCTCTCCAGGTTCCCTCCGAAAAAACCGCTCTTTTCGCCGTCTCCTCAGGCACTTGAATTCCAAGTCAAGTTCTCGCCCCCGCCACCCGATAAAAAATCCGGGTTCGGGACGCGGAGGCGCTGCTTTGAGGAATTCGACCTTTTACATGGCGGTGGCCGTGCTCGGACTGGGCGCGGCGCTCAGCTGCGGCCGCGAGGAAAAGAAGTCGTCCCAGCGGTCGGCGACGCCCGTCGTCGCGGTGCCCGACCCGGCCGGCGCGGGCTCTGGCACGCCGGTCGCCTCGGGCAGCGGCACGCCGGTCGCCAGCGGCTCGACCGCCGCCTCGGTGACGCCGGCGGACCCGAAGGCGGCGAAAAACCTCTGGAACAACGTCATCCTCCCGGCTTTCAACAAGAAGTGCGCGAGCTGCCACGCGGAGCCGCGCTTCCCGGTGGCGCAGCGCGGGTCGCTCACCATCTTCATCTATGACAGCATGCGCAAGCTGCTCGTGGACGGCGGGACCCCCACGGACAACAAGCTGATCCGCAAGATGACGAACCTCGACCACCACGACGGCGGCGTGCAGTGCAAGGCCGCGGAGGCGCCGTGCTCCGACGTCGTCCAGTGGCGGAAGCTCGAGCTCGGCGCCGACGCCGATGCCGGGGCCGCGACGGTCGGCAGCGGCAGCGACTCGCCAGGCGGCCCGGTCGACGAGCGGCCGGCGGCGGTCGCCCGCATCACCTCGGCCGGGAAGATTTACGGCTGGGCCGTGAACAAGGACGACCTGACGGCGGCCGTGAACGTGAAGGTTTACCTCGACGGCCCGATCGGCACCGGCACCCTTGCCGTCACGACGCCGGCCGACAAGGCCGGAGACGACGGCAACCACGCGGGCAACCACGGGTTCTTCGTACAGGTTCCGGCCACGTACCTGACCGGCGTGGACCGGCCGCTCTACCTCTATGACGACAAGGACGTCCTGCTCACGCCGACGCCCGAGACCTTCAAGGCCTGGACCTCGGGGATGGTGGGGAAGAACTACTTCGACTCCCACATCGCCGGGATGATCACCAGCTCCTGCGACGGCTGCCACCCGTCGGCCTACGACTACTTCTACGGGATCCTCGTGACCAAAGGGCCGAACGAGGGCGGCACGGCGATGAACAACTCCGTGATCAACAAGCCGGCGACGGCGAACGGCACCGCGCATTCCGGCGGCAACAAGTGCGGCGGGATCAGCGGCGGGGTGTGCGCGGAGTTTCAGAAGTGGTGGGACGTGGAGTTCGCGCCGAAGTGAGCGGCGCACCCCCACGACGAAACTACCGGCCCTCGTAGAGACCGGCGAGAAACCGCACCACCATCGGCAAGGTCTGCTCTTTCGCCACCTTCAGGCTATCCCCGACGATGGCGGCGATGTCGTTGGCGCTGTTCTTGCCGTCGGCGAGCTGGACGATCGCGGCGAACATCATCTGCGCCCGCACGTGGTCGGCGAAGGCGGGAAGGTGCGGGATCGGCTTTCCGGGATCGGTCAGCCAGTCGGGGAGCAGGCGGAAGCGCTCGGCGGCCGGCGCCTCGGCCGTCTTTTGGGCGCCGAAGGTCAGCACCTTCTCGCGCCGCGCCTGGCAGCTCGCGGGTGAGGCCAGGTAGTCGATGAGCTCGAGGCTCTGGTGGCCGACGGTGAAGCCGGCGCCGGCGACGACCTCGAGGAGCTCCTCGCGGCTCAAGCAGCGCTCCGGCTCCGCCCGCTGGAAGACGGCCGAACCGAAGTTGACCCACGTGCCGCCCGGCGCCAGCAGGCGGTTGATCTTCGGGGCGAGAAAGCGGGTGTCCTGCGGGACGATGTCCAGAAACCAGGGCGTGAGCACCAGGTCGAAGGCGCCGGCCGCGAACGGCGGATCCATCGCGTCGGCGAGCACGAGGTGAAACCCCTCCCCCGCCGCCGCGGGCGCCTCGAGGCGGCGCAGAACCGCCGCGTTGTCCAAGCCGTCGGGCGCGAGCGGGAACTCGTGCAGGCTCGCCCGCTTGCCGTCGGCGAGGCGGGCGGCGAGCAGCAGGTAGAGCGGGTTGATGTCGCAGACCACCGTGCTTTCGGCCGAGAGCGCCTGGTGCAGGTCGTAGGGAAGGCGGCAGGCGCCGCCGCCGAGGACGAGGAGGCGCCGCGGTTTGGCGCCGGCGGGCAGCGCCGCGCGCACGAGGCGCAGGGCCGCCGCGTTTTCGGTGGTTTCGGGCCAGCCCCAGTCGCGGAAGACGTTGGTGACGTAGCCGA
>JAYVWD010000134.1:0-1833 GCA_043786345.1 Pseudomonadota bacterium | reverse complement strand
GGCTCGGTTTCACGTAGTAATTTCTTGAGCTCGAGGCCGTCCATCGTCTCCTTGCGGACGAGCTCCAGGGCCACCCGGTCGAGTTGGGCGCGGTGGGCGACGAGGAGCGCCTGAGCGTCGCGGTAGGCGTCGCTCAGGATCGACTGGACCTCCTCGTCGATGAGGCGGGCGGTCTCGGGGCTGCAGTTCTTGGTGAGGGCCTCGCCGCCGACGCCGCCCGCCGTGAGGTAGAGCGGTCGCTGCTCGCCGAAATGCGCGAGGCCGACCTTGCGGCCCATTCCGTACATGCACACCATCTGCTGGGCGATCGCCGTCGCCTTCTCCAGGTCGTTCTCGGCGCCGGTCGAGACCTCGTCGTAGACGAGCTCCTCGGCCGCGCGGCCGCCGAGCAGGCCGCGGATCTTGTCGAGGAGCGCGCTGCGCGTCAGCAGGTACTGCTCCGTCTCGGGCAGCTGCATCGTGTAGCCGAGCGCGGCCCGGCCCCGCGGCACGATGCTGATCTTGTGGACGGGGTCCGCGAGCGGGCAGAAGGCCGCGACGAGCGCGTGGCCGCTCTCGTGGTAGGCGACGCGCTCCTTCTCGCGCTCGCCGAGGCGCCGGCTCTTCCGCTCGGGCCCGGCGAGGACCTTCTCGATCGCGTCCTCCAGATCCTTGTGTCTGATCTCCTTCTGGGCGTTGCGCGCCGCGAGGAGCGCCGCCTCGTTCAATGTGTTGGCGAGGTCCGCGCCGGAAAAGCCCGGGGTCTCCTGGGCGATGCGCCGCAGGTCGACGCCCGCCGCGAGCGGCTTGCCGCGGGCGTGGACCTTGAGGATCGCCTCGCGCCCCGAAAGATCCGGCGCGTCGATGACCACCTGCCGGTCGAAGCGCCCGGGCCGCAGGAGCGCGCGGTCGAGCACCTCCGGGCGGTTGGTCGCGGCGAGGATGATGACGCCGGCGTTCGGCTCGAAGCCGTCCATTTCGTGCAGGAGCTGGTTCAGGGTCTGCTCGCGCTCGTCGTTCACCGCGCCCGCGTGCACCGAGCGGTGCCGCCCGATCGTGTCGATCTCGTCGATGAAGACGATGCACGGGGCGCTCTTTTTGGCCTCCACGAACAGGTCGCGGACGCGCGCCGCGCCGACGCCGACGAACATCTCGACGAAGTCGGAACCGGCGATGGAGAAAAAAGGCACGCCGGCCTCGCCGGCGACCGCCCGCGCCAGCAGGGTTTTGCCGGTTCCCGGCGGCCCGACGAGGAGCACGCCCTCGGGGATCTTGGCGCCGAGCGCCTCGTAGCGCGCCGGCGATTTGAGGAAATCGACGACCTCCTCGAGCTCGTGCTTCGCCTCATCGCAGCCCGCGACGTCGCCGAAGGTGACGCCGGTGTCCGTGTCCTTGTGCACCTTCGCGCGGCTTTTCCCGATCGACAGCATCGACGTCGAGGCCGCGCTGAAGCGCTTGGTGAGCCGCGTCCAGAGGAAGATCATCACGCCGAGCGGCAGCATCCAGGACCAGATGATCTGGGACAGCAGCGACGGCCGGACGCCGGTGAAGCGGACGCCGGCCTCCGTCAGCTCCTTGACGAGCAGCGGGTCCTCGACTCGCACGGTGCGGAAGTAAATTGGTTTTTGTTTATTGTCGGGCGCCGCCGAAGACGGCGCCGGCGCCTGGAGGCTCGGCGGCAGCAGCGGCGAATACCAGGCCTCGCCCTCGGGCTCGGCCTTGGCCTCGGGTTTCGCCGGGGCCGCCGCCACGGGCTCGCGCCCCGGCTGGATGGTACCGGTGATCTCGGCCTCGGTCAGGGCGGCCTCGACCACCTCGCGTTGCGCGACGTAGTGCTTGAACTCGCTGTAGGCG
>JAYVWD010000133.1:0-5107 GCA_043786345.1 Pseudomonadota bacterium | reverse complement strand
GGGATCCCGAACGCGTCCGCCTTGATGCGGAGGTTCGAGTCCTTCGTGATGATGATGACGTTGCGGCCCTCGCCGAACTGCTTCTGCAGCGTCAGCGCGATCGCGAGGATGTGGTTGTCCGTGCCGTCGGCGAGGAGCTCCGGCAAGATCTCCATGTTGTGGCCGAGGTAGACGAAGAGCGAGCCCGAGTCCTCGCGGTCGTCGAAGAGCTTGACGCCCGAGGAGAGCGTGCCCTTGTGCCGGAGCCGGTCGAGGATCCGCGAGACCTCCCGGGCGTTGCGGCCCGTCTCGCTCTGGTCTTTTTTGAAGGTATCGATCTCTTCGATCACCGATATGGGGATGACGACGTCGTTATCCTCGAACTTGGTGATGGAGAGGGGGTTGGACAGCAGGACGTTGGTATCGAGGATGAAGACTTTTTTCATGCGGGGTGCGCAAGCGTCCTTTTAGCTAGTGAGCGTTAGGAGTTACATAACATGGGTGCTGGCCGCGGTCCTGCAAATTACCAAAGCGCTCGATGTTTTTCTAAAAAAAATAGGTGGTTAAGCCCAAAGCAAGCTGGTCTTGGAACCAACGGATTCAGACCGTCTCCGCCCCGCTTATGTCGGCCTCCGTCCAAACCCCTGAATCCCTTGGCCCCCCCCCAACGTGACAAGAAATATTCAATGAGATAGAGTAGTTGAAACTCTCTCCGTGCCGCAGGGGACCCTTATGAACGAAGCCTCCTCGCTCATCGTCGAGCTCTCGCGGCAATACCGCGAGCTCTTCCAAAACCAGCGCGTGATCCTCCCCTTCACGGGCTACCTCGAGCTGGTGAAACAGAACCCCCGCGGCCTCCTGCGCAGCGCGGCGGAGTACATCCGCGACACTTTTGACCACTTTGGCACGCGCAACATCGTCGGCAACGACCTCCGCGCCGGGGTCGCCCGCTTCAACATGTTCGACACCGGCACCCAGCGGAACGGGCCCGTGATCGGCGGCGAGATCGTCCAGGACGAGATCTACAACATCCTCCAGAGCTTCGTCCGCCAGGGCTACGCCAACCGCCTGATCCTCCTGCACGGCCCGAACGGCTCGTCCAAGTCGTCCACCGTCGAGGCGATCTCGTCGGCGATGCAGCGCTACAGCGAGCTCGCCGAGGGCGCCGTCTACAACTTCAACTGGATCTTCCCCACGGAGAAGGTCGCCTCGCCGACGCCCAAGGGCGAGAGCGGGCCGATCGGCTTCGCCTCGTCGCGCTCCGGGGAGGAGGGCCGCCTCGGCTCCTACGCCCTGCTCGACGACACGATGATCGCGTCCAAGATCCACTCGGACTTCAAGGACAACCCGATCTACCTGCTGCCGATGCCCCAGCGCGAGACCTGGCTCCGCCAATGGATCGCCGCCAAGGACGGCATACGCGAGGACGACGTCGAGCTGCCGCCCCACATCCTGCAGTCGGGCCTCTCCAAGCGCAACCAGCTCATCCTCGAGAACATGCTGTCGGCCTACGACGGCGACCTGGGCCAGGTGTTCCGCCACATCCAGGTCGAGCGCTTCTTCTACTCGCGCCAGTACCGGGTCGGGATCTCCACCGTCGAGCCGCAGATGGCGGTCGACGCCATGGAGAAGCAGCTCACGATGGACAAAAACATCCAGAACCTCCCGAGCGTGCTCCACAACATCCGCTACTACGAAGCGCAGGGCGAGCTCATCGAGGCCAACCGCGGGCTCCTCGAGTTCTCCGACCTCCTGAAGCGCCCGCTCGAGACCTTCAAATACCTGCTCACGACCGTCGAGAAGTCGGCGATCAGCCTCCCGTCCTCCACCGCCAACCTGGACATCGTGTTCATGGCGACGACGAACGAGAAGCACCTCGACACGTTCAAGACGATCCCGGATTTCAGCTCGTTCCGCGGGCGCTTCGAGCTCGTCACCGTCCCCTACCTGCTCAAGCCCTCGCTCGAGGCCAAGATCTACGAGCAGGACACGGATTCCCTCGGCAGAGCCAAGAAGATCGCCCCGCACGCCGTGGAGCTCCTCTGCATCTGGGCGGTGATGACGCGCCTCAAGCAGCCCGACCCCGAGTACTACGACAGCACCCAGCGCGGCCTGATCGCGCGCGTCGACCCGCGCAGCAAGGTGCGGCTCTATGAGGACCAACCCCTCCGCCCGACGTTCAAGACCGCCGAGGAGGCGCAGCTCAAGGAACTCCGCCCGCGCATCATGAACGAGTCCGTCGGCATGGTCGTCTACGAAGGCCGCTTCGGCGCCTCGCCGCGCGAGATCAAGCAGGTGCTCCAGCGCGCCAACCAGAACCCCGGCCACGAGACGATGACGGCGATGGCCGTCTTCGACGAGCTCGAGCGGATGGTGAAAGACCGGACGGTCTATGAATTCCTGCAGTTCGAGCCCCGCGGCAAATTCCACGACGCCGCGCACTTCATCACGCTGATCAAGGACGAGTTCGCTGACATCTTCGAGAACGAGACGGTCAAGGCCATGTCCCTCGTCGCCGACGAGGAGTACGAGCGCCTCCTCGCCCGCTACATCGAGAGCGTCGTCGCCGAGATCAAGCGCGAGAAGATCTTCAACACCTCGACGGAAGCCTACGAGCAGCCCTCGCAGACCCTGATGAAGGACATCGAGCGCATCCTCAACGTCCAGGGCTCGATCGAGCGCCACCGCGAGGGCCTGCTCGGCCGGATCGCCGCGTTCCGCATCGAGCAGCCGAAGGCGCCGATCGATCTGACGACGATCTTCCAGGACATCCTGCTCAAGATCGAGGAGCACTACCACCAGCAGCGCCGCGGCGTCGTCCAGGCGAACTACCAGGTCATGCTCGCCATCGACACGGACGAAGGCGCCAAGATGGAGGAGCGCGAAAAGACCCTGGCGCGGACGACGTACTCCGAGCTGGAACGCCGGTTCGGCTACGACCTGATCTCGGCGCGGGAGTCGCTCAAGTTCATGCTGAAGCACAACAAGAAGCGCAAGAAGGCCTGACCCGGCCGCCGGCGCCACGGACGCAAAAAGAACGAGCCGAAAGGCTCGTTTTTTTGGTCTTCGGCGGGGCCGGCGGGCTCAGTATTGCTCGTAGAGAACCACGGCCCACTGATCATCCCGGGCCTTGCCGCACACCGAGCCGATGACCGGCCGCCCGATGTCGTCGCGGTATCTGCGGGTCAACTCGGCCTTCGCGCCCGCGCACGCCTCGAAGCCCGCGAAGCGCTCGACCGCGGGCGTCGCCGTCAGGCCCGCGGCGTTCACCGTCAGCGTCGTGACGTTGTAGCGCTCGAGGGTCTGGTCGTAGGAGCACAGCGTCGTCAGCACGCCGCCGTCGCCGAAGTTCCGGAAAACGGCGCGGGCCTCGCGCACCGTGGCGAGGCACTGGGCGGCCGTGTCGGTGTAGGCGACGTCCAGGTCCCGCGTCGACACCGGCTCGGACGCGTAGAACGCGGCGACGAGGACCCCGTCGTACGCGGCCTCCTTGTACTTCACGTAGCTCGCGTCGATCCCGCGCGCCGTGAGCCCGGCGCGGACGGCGACTTCGAGCTCGGGGCCCGTGATGCCGATGGGCAGGCCGAAGAAATTCCAGTCGCCGACGATCGGCGCCGCGACCGGCGTGCCGAAGGCGTCGATTTTGATCGCATAAGGCTGGTCGCTGTAAGGGTCGATCCCGCAGTAGGAGATCACCGGCGTGAGCTGCGTCGCCGCCTTGAAGCGCGCGAGCTCGGCGGGCAGGTCGGCGCGGCAGGCCGCCAGCGTCTCGTAGATTCCGCCGCCGGAGTCGATGCCCGCGAGCGGGTCCGCGGTCGTGATCAGCTCGAGCTTCTGGTCGGCCTCATATTCCACGAGAAAATTGTAGCCGTACTCGTTCGCCACCGTGCAGATGGCCCGGCGGACCTTGACGCCGGTCACGGTGTGCACCTGGTCGCCGAGCGCGCTGGCCAGCTGGTGGCAGTCGCCCTGATCGCTCGGGACGTGCTTCACGACGTACTGAAAGGTGGCGCTCCGTGCCGTGCCCGCTCCCGCGAGCAGCGCCGCGACGCCCAAACCCAAGCTCCAAGCGCTGATAGTCGAACGCATCATGTGGTCCTCCCGTTTATCGTGGAAGTCTACGCCCCCAGGGCGGAAAACCAAGCAGTTTTCAGGCCACCGTCCTTGGATTCCGGGTCGCGGAGCGTCCACGGAATCCCCCACTACGCCGGCTCAGGGCCTTAGGTCGTAAATGAGGCCTTCGGTCCGGGAATTCCAGTGGAGGTACGTGATCGGGTCGTTGAAGCCCACGTCGTCGATGCCGTGGAGTTCGCGCCCGGTCACGACGCCCCATTGGTAGACGGTGCGGAACGTCACCTTGCGCGGGCCGGGGCCGCCGACTGGATCAGGACGTTGCCCAAGTCGAATACGACGTTCATGAAGCCGCCTCCCGCTGCAATCATTGAACTTTACGACCAATCCATAAGGTTTTCCACGCCTCCTGCCGATTTCCCGACATACGACCGCCAGGGAGGCCCTCGATGAAGACGCTACGGCTCGTTTCTCTTTCGCTCCTCGGGACCCTCGCCGCCACCGGCTGCGACAAGGTCAAGGACGCCGCAAAGACGGCGCAGGACGCCCTCGACAAGGACGACCCGTACACCGAGGTCCCCGGAGACGACGCGACGCTGCACCTCGAGAAGGCGACGGCCCCGGCGGCCACCAGCCCCGGCGCGCTGTCGAAGGCGCTCTCGATCTCCGAGGCGGAATCCGCGAAAGAGACGGCCTCGCTGCTCGGCCTGAGCCTGGCCGATGCCGACGAAGGCACCGCCGTCGAGGCCGACGACGCGACGGTCGACCTCCTCAAGGCCGGCCAGCGCTCGAAGCAGACCATCAAGACCGACTCGTTCCAGCTCCCCGAGATCGACAGCCTCGGCGCCAAGCCGCAGCAAAAAGGCGCGGGACTACGCCTGGCCGACGAAGCGCCGGTGGTGACCGACCCCGACACCTTTGATCCGAAGAAGGACACCGTCAAGCTCGACGACGCGACCTGGGGCGGCAAGGCCGAGGTCATGGTCTCGAACTTCGGCACCGTCACGGTCAAGGACCAGGGCGAGCGCGGCACCTGCGCGGCGCACGCCGGCTCGGG
>JAYVWD010000132.1:0-2292 GCA_043786345.1 Pseudomonadota bacterium | reverse complement strand
GGGATCCCGAGCACGCGCGCCGCCGTCATCCGGTGGATGTCCTCGCCGTTCTGGAAGGCCGTCGTCAGCGCCTCCTCCCCGGCCATGTGCGCCAGCAGGCGAAGCTCGACCTGCGAGTAGTCGGCGCTGATGATCTCGTGGTCGGGCGCCGAGGCCTTGAACGCCTTCCGGATCTCCTGGCCGAGCTCCGAGCGGATCGGGATGTTCTGGAGGTTGGGGTCGGACGAGCTGAGCCGGCCCGTCGCCGTGCCCGTCTGGTGGAACGAGGTGTGGATGCGCTTCGTGGTCGGATTGACGAGCTGGGGCAGCATGTCGACGTAGGTGTTCTTGAGCTTGTAGACCGAGCGGTAGTCGAGGATCGCCTTCGGCAGCGGGTGGGCGGCGAGGCGGACCAGGACGGATTCGTCCGTGGAAAAGCCGGTCTTCGTCTTCTTTAAGCCCTTGATCCCGAGCTTCTCCTGGAGCTTGAGCTTCTCGAAGAGGATCGTCCCGAGCTGCTTCGGGGAGTTGATGTTGAACTCCTCGCCGGCGAGCTCGTAGACGCGCTTCTCGTTTTCGTCGGCCAGGATCTTGAGGCGGTCGGAGAACCTCTCGAGGACGTCGGTGTCGACGTAGACGCCGTGCTGTTCCATGCGCGCCAGGATCGGGACGAGCGGCATCTCGACCTCGTCGAGGACGCGGGTCAAGCCGCGCTGGCCGATCTTGGGCTGTAAAAACCGGTAAAGCTGCAGGGTGAGGTCGGCGTCCTCGCAGGCGTACCGGGCGAGGTCCAAGAGGTTGGCGTCGGCCATGGAGGCCGCGCCGGACTCGCCGATCAGGGTCTTGGTCTTGATCTTCTCGTAGTCGAGGTGCTTGAGGCAGCAGGCGTCGAGCCCGTGGCTCCGCGCCGTGGCGTCGAGGAGCCAGTCCATCACCATCGTGTCCGCGAACGGACCCTCGGGCTCGAGGCCGATGTTGCACAGCATCTGGAGGTCGAACTTGACGTTGTGGCCGATTTTGAGCGGCCCTTCCGTCTCGAGGAAGCCGCGCACGGCCGCGAGCACGCCGGCCGGCTTGAGGCCGTCGCCGAGGTGTTTTTCGAGGAGCGGCACGTAGAAGGCGCCGCCCGGCAAGGCGGCGAAGCTGACGCCGATCGGCTTGTCGTTGACGACGTCGAGCCCGGTCGTCTCGGTGTCGAAGACGAAGGCCGTCGCCTCGGCCATGGCCGACAGGAGCTGGCCGAGGGCGAGCTGCGTATTGACCAGGACATAGGACGCGAGGGGGCCCTCGGCGATCCGGCGCGGCCCGCCGGTCACCCCGGCGCCGTCCTCGGGCTCTCGGTCGAGGCCGAGCGTGCCCTGGCCCGGGGCCGTGGTTTTTTTGATCCTGGCCATCGCGGCCTCGACCTTCTGGGACAGCATCTTGAATTCCATGTCGCGGTAGAGCTGCAGGAGCCGCGGGTTGGCGAGGCCGGTCTGCCAGTCATAGGCATACTCGCTCAAGCGGTGCATGCCCGCGCAGTCGCATTTGATCGTGACGAGCTGCTTCGACAGGAAGGCGTTGGCGCGGTTGGCCTCGAGCGCCTCGCGGTGCTTTTTGTTCAGGACCTTGTCGACGTTGGCGTAGAGGTTCTCCAGGGTGCCCCATTCGGTGATCAGCTTCGAGGCGCCTTTTTCCCCGATTCCGTGCACGCCCGGGACGTTGTCGGACGCATCGCCCATGAGCGCGAGGACGTCGATCACCTGGCCGGGGGTGACGCCGAACTTCTCGTGGACGCCCTTGGCGTCGACGATCTCGGCCTCGTCGCCCTTTTTCGGGCGCCAGAGCGTGACGTGGTCGGTAACGAGCTGCATGAAGTCCTTGTCGCCCGAGATGATCTGGACCGTGAGCCCGTCCTTGCCGGCGTGCTCCAAGGCGATCGACCCGATCAGGTCGTCGGCCTCGAGGCCCGGCTCGCGCAGGACCTTGATGCCGTAGGCCTCGAAGAGGCGGAAGAAATTCGGAAGCTGCGCCGCCAGGTCGGCCGGCATGTCGGCGCGGTTGGCCTTGTACTTGTCGTACATCGCGTGGCGGAACGTCGGCTCCTTCGAGTCGCACGCCGCGACGAGGTAGTCGGGCTTGTGGTCGGCGATCAGCTTGTTGAGAAACATCGTGCTGCCGAAGATCGCCGACGTCGGCGTGCCGCCGGCCGTCGTCATCGGCCGCATGATCGCGTAGAACGAGCGGAACGCCATGGCCATGGCGTCGATGATGAAGAGGCGTTTTGGGGCGGTCATCCCATGGTCCTTTGAATGTTTAGAGAAGGCTTGGCAG
>JAYVWD010000131.1:0-5344 GCA_043786345.1 Pseudomonadota bacterium | reverse complement strand
CGGCGGTCCCGCCGCGCGCGAAGGTCGTGGCGCCGTTGCCGGCGCCAGTGACGCCCGCGCCTTTGGCGCCGGCCGCGGCGTCGCCGGCACGCGCCGTTTCGGCCCCGGAATTCGCGTCAACGCCGCGGGCGGCGGGGCTCACCGGGAACCAGCCCGACGCGGCGGCGCCGATCGGGTTGGCGCCGCCGGTGGACGTCGAAGCGATGCAGGCCCTTCCGGTCGCCGCTTCGACGGTCGCGATGAAGGCGGCGCTGCCGGCGGTTCCGGCGCCGGCAAAAAGTCCGGCCCCGGCGGCGAATCCGGCACCGATTTCGAGCCCCGCCGCCGTCGTCGCCCCGGCGCCCGCCCCGGTTTTGCCGGCCGGGCCGGCGACCAAGCGGCGGCCGATGATCGCCGTTCCGCCCGCCAAAGCCTCGAAGCCCGCGCCGATGGCGCCGCAAAAATCGGCCGAAAGTCCGATGCCGGCGCCCCTCGCCGCTCCGGCCCCGGTCGGCCCGCCCCCTCCGGCGGCGGTCGCACCGCATTCGTCCGGGGCTCCCGAAGTCTTAGATCCGGCCTCTTCGCCCCGGCGTCGCCGCCCCGAGGTCCTCTCCTTGTTCGCCGGCTTCACCCCGACGCTGCTGCGGTATGACGCCGCCACCAAGGTTAGAGCGACCCTCTTCAACTCCTACCGCCTCGGCGGCACCCTCTGGCTCCTAGGCCGCGCCGGGGTCGATGCGTCGCTGCTGCGCACGAGCACGAGCCTTTTCCGCAGCCCACGCGCCGGCGACCCGCCCGGCCAGCGGCCGCTGGTCATCCAGCCCTTTTCCGTCGCGACCGCCCTGCGCGCGCGCCTGTTTGCGGGCGATGCCGTCCGCTTCGACGCGCGCCTCGGCCTCGACGCGGAAAACATCGTCCGCTTCCGGCGGACCGCCGCCGGCACCTTGTCGGCGCGCCACGTGCTCGCCTACGGCCCGCTCCTTGGCGCCGAACTCGGCCTCGCGCCGCTCACCGACGCGCTCCTCTTCAAGCTCGGCGCCGCTTATGTCCACGGGGCCGGCGCCGCCCGCGCGGAGATCACGCGGTCCCACACCCTCGTCCTCGACGCGGCGGTCCAGCTCGACCTGGGGCCGGCACCGTTCTCGCTGCGCCTGGGGCTCGAGTCCCGGCGCCAGCGCTTCACGGCCGCGCCGTCCGCCGGGGATGCCGCGCCGACCGACTGCGCCGTCGACACCACTGCGCTCCTCCTCGAGCTCATCTGGCAGGTGCTCTGACGCGCGCCCGTTTTCGGGGTGGCTGCTGGCGGGATCCTGCGGCTATACTCCCGCGATGGAACAAAACCCTCGAAATTGGCTGGGAATCCCGGCGGCGGGCGCCTGGATCCTGTTGCTCGGCCTCTTCGCTTTCCGCGTTTTTTACGGCCTGAGCCTCGAGTGGCGCCAGCCGGACGAAGTGCAGATCTACCTGCTGGGCCTGAAGTTCTTCACGACGCATGCCTGGCCCTACTTCGGCCCCGACGTCGTGCACACCGACAACCAGATCGCCGGCGCCCTCCAGAGCCTGCTCGTCGGCCTGCCGCTCTTCGTCTGGCAGAACCCGGCGGCGCCGCTCGTCGCCTTGAACCTCCTCTCCTTCGCCGGCCTGCTGTGGTTCGCGCGGCGCCTTCACCGCCGGTGGCCCCTCGTACCGGGCTGGATCCTCGCGGCATGGCTGCTGACGAGTCCCTGGACGCTCAATATTTCGACCCACACCTACAACCCGTCTTACCTGCTGATCTTCGCCGTCGTCTTCTTCATCGGGTTTTTCGAGGTCGTCCCGGAATTCGCCTTGGGCGACATGCCCCCGGCGCTGCCGTTTTTTTTGATGGGCGCAGCCCTCGTCTGCGTCCTACAGCTGCACCTGTCGTGGCCGCTCTTCCTGCCGTTTCTCGGCGCCGCGTTGCTCTTCTCCTGGCGCACGAAGCGCCCGGCTCTCGCCATCGTCGGCGGCTTCGTCGCCGGGGCGGTGCTCCCGGCGCTCCTGGTGCTGCCGACGGCTTTGGAATACGGCCCCCGCGCGGTCGTCGAGGCGCTCCACAACAACAGCCGCGGGCTCAACCCGACGAACATCGCCGCGTTTCCGTCGATCGCCGCGCGGGTGACCTCGCTCGCCGCCTTCGAGCTCGCCGGGTTCATCGGTGGCAACGGCGCCGAGCGCTGGGCGACGCTGCGGTCGGCGCCGTGGACGATCCCGTTCGCCGCGGTCCTCGGCGCGCTCGGGCTCGTGCAGCCGGTGCTCCTGTTCGGCGGATTTTTCGGCCCGAAACGCTGGCGCCGCCACCTCGACCGCCTGCCCCGCCGTACGATCGGGATCCTGCTGGCGCTGACGCTCGTCCTCGCCGGGGCCGCCTTCGCCTTCACGACGCGCCCGCCGCTCACCCGCAACCTTTACCTGTTGGCGCCGGTCATCTGGCTCGCGGGCTACGCCGCCTTCGGCAGCTTCATCACGACGCCGCGGCGCCGCGCCCTCGTCGGGGCGCTGTTCGCGGGCTCGGTGATCGTGCACGTCGGCGTGGCGTTGGTCCACTTCGACGCGATCCCGTTCCGCGACGTCCCCTTCCGGGAAAAGTTCGCGACGGTCGGCCAGGCGATCGATGCCCGCGACTTTCACCTCCTCGGTGAGCGCCGGGCCGCCTCGCGTTATTGACGAGACCTTCAACGCCACCGTCCTCCCGATCCCCGGCACCAATCCCGCCCGCTTCAATACCGCGGCGTGGACGGGAACCGCGGCCGACGGCACCTTCGAGTCCGTCGCGGGCTCGTGCAAGGACTGGACGAGCGCGGACCGGACGCTCACCGGCACCTACTGGTCCACGGTCGAATTGCGGCCCTTTCACGCGGACTACCATAAGCGGCCTTGCAGCGCCCTGGCGCGGCTCCTCTGCCTCAGCCAGTAACGACCGCCTTGCGCCGCGCGCCGGGATATGGTTGGAATCGGGGCTGAGGTGCGCTTGAACAAGGCCTTTACCAAAGAAGACGATGCTCCCGACCCGCTGGCGTTCCGGAGCCGCTTTCAGCCCTTGCCCGTTGGTTTCCGCAACCTCATCACGGCGGCCGGCGCGGCGCGGCTGCGCGGCGAGCTGGCGGCGTTGCTCCTGCGCGCGGCGTCGGAGCCGTCCCTGCCGGACTCCGCGCTCCAGACGGCGGACGCCGGCCGGAAGCGGCTGCGGGGCCAGATCGACGACCTGGTGAAGCGCCTCGAGACGCACGAGGTCACCCCGCCGCTGGTGAAGGCGCCGGAGCGGGTGTGCTTCGGCGCCACCGTCACGGTCCGCGACGACGAGGGCCAGGCGCGCCGGTACACGCTCGTCGGCGTCGACGAGGCCGACGCCGAAGCCGGCCTGGTCAGCTGGACCTCGCCGCTCGCCCGCGCGCTGCTCAACCAGCAGGCCGGCAACATCGCGAAGCTCCAGACCCCGAGGGGCGACGCCGAGCTGGAGATCGTCGCGATTTCGCGCTGAACCGGCCGCCAGGCGCGCCGGGCATCCCGAGGCCTCATCGTCTTCGCAGGCCGTCGGAGGCCTCCCAATGGAATTGAGAGCTTGCGCCCGCGTCGGCGGGCTGTTCGAGAATTACACAATAATTTCAATTTGTTGCTGTCATTCGCGGCGCCTTCCGGTATAGATCGGCCAATCCACGGAGGTCCCCGATGAGCACGAAGCCGAAGAAGACTGTTTGCCCCCTGACGCGCGCCGAGTTCCGCGAGAAGGCGCAGCCGCTCACGATCACGATCGACAACGTGCCGATGGTGGCCCCGCCGCGCGAGTTCTCGACCGGCTCGCTCGGCTGGAACCTGAATAACAAGACGACGATGGACATCGGTGGCGTCAAAGTCATGGTCCAGATCGGCATGAACATCACCGTCGTCGGCAGCAAAGAGCTCCCCGGCAAAGCCGAGGCGCCCACGGCCGAGGCCGAGGGCGTCGCCAAGGCGGACTGACGTGCATTTCGGCGTCGCCGCTTTCTGCATCCGTTGCCGCTTCCGGCGCGAGGTCTGTCTGTGCCGCGAGGTGCAGCAGGTGCCGACGGACCTGCGGCTGCTCGTCGTGATCCACGGCACCGAGGCGCTCAAGATGAGCAACACCGGCCATCTGGCGCCGCTCGTCGTGCCGGACGCCGCCGTGAAGATGCATGGGGCCTGGGGTCGGGACCCCGCCGATTTGAGCGAGCTCCGCGAGACGCACGCGCCCGACGGGCGCGAGTGGCGCACGGTGCTCTTCTTTCCGGGCCTCGGCGCGACGCCGCTGACGCCGGAATATGCCGCGGCGCTGCGCGGCCCCGCGGCCGACGGCCGTCCGACGCGGCTGCGCGTCGTGATCCCGGACGGAAGCTGGTCGCAGGCGCGCCGGATCGTCAAGCGCCTGCCGGAGCTGGCGGGGCTTCCGCGCATCATCCTGCCGGTCGCCGAAGGCACGGCGTCGCGCGAGGCGCTGCGGCCCCGCGGCAATCCGGAGCCCGCGCGCGTCTCGACCTGCGAGGCGATCGCCGCGGCGCTCGGCATGCTGGGCGAACCCGCCGCCGAAGCCGCGCTCTTCGCGGTGTATGACGCGGCGGCGCTGCGTATCGCGCTGATGCGCGGCAAGCGCCACCTCGCCAGCCACCGGGACGTCCTCGTCTGAGTTGACGCGCTCGCGCGCGTGGTCGTCGACGAGCGTGACCGAAGGTCATTTGGGCACGGGCGCTCAGTGAGTCGGGCAGGCGCCGGACGTCGTGTAGCGGGTGCCGAGCTGCCCGCAGACGATCTGCTGGGAGTTGTCGAGGCCGCTGCTCTGCTCGGCGAGGGCGCACAGGGCCAACGCCAGAACCTCGTCCTGGCTGGGGCAACCCGAGCCGCCACCGCCATTACCGCCGTCGCCGCCGCTGAGCGAAACCGCGACGAAATCGCCGCCCGGGCATCCCTGCGGATTCGCCTTGCCGTTCACCCGCTGGCCCTGGCAGCTGAGCCATGGCAGATGAGCCGCCAGGTTCGTGCTGCAGAACTTGCTCGAGCCCCTTGAAGCAGTGGGCGGCCGAAAACACCAGACCGTTGCCCATGAGGACGTCGGTGCAGAAGGCGCTCGTGCCGTTGAGGAGCAGCGCGACCGTGCTCTGCGCGGCCGGCTCCGTCATGCTCTGGACGAGGGTGCCGTTGAAGATCTTGACGTCGGCGCCGGAGTCGACCGTGCGACAACCGGCGAAGGCGCGCTCCCGCGAGCAATAGGATGCCGAGGCTTTTGACTCGCAGCGTCGTCATCGCGGAGGTTCTTGGGATCGTGGTTCCGCAATGATAGCAGCGCCGGGGTTTGCGGCAACGCCTTTTAAAAGAGCCCTGACGCCCTCTGGCCGGA
>JAYVWD010000130.1:0-3438 GCA_043786345.1 Pseudomonadota bacterium | reverse complement strand
GCTCGACATGTTGACGACGGAGGCGGTGAGCTGGCCGTCGCCGCCGGCCGCGGGAGGGGTCACGTCTCCCCCGAGTACAACCGTCGAAGTGACGCCATCGGCCGCGGTCGAGACCGAAATGACCGGCGGGCCCGAAACCGGCTGGTTGCCGGAGACGACGAGCGGGCGCACCGTCAAGGAGTCCGCCGGCAAGTCGCCTGCCTCGTCCGGCGCGGCCTTTTTCCGGCAAGATGCCGAAAAAAACGCAAATGACACAATTATGAGTGCTGTAGCGATGAATCTTGGCATCGATTTACCGTCTAGAAGCCGGGCAGCTTTGCCCGCAGTTTCGACCTGAGTTCTCGACCTTGGTTCCTTTACGGTTTTCCCGCCGCGAACTTGAGCGGCCTTGAGACTATGGATCCCACTATAATTATCATCAATAAAATCATGGTATTACAATATAGGAATGAAAAGCTGGGGGAGGATGAGGCGGAAAATAGGAAGACCGGGCACTTTTGCCCGGTCCTCATTCGACGATCTCAGGGGGGGCGATTGGCGCGGTCAATGGCTCGGCTTCTGCAGGGCCTCGCTGAGGGCGTCTTTCAGCGTGTGGCCGCCGTGCAGCATCAGCTTTCTGCCGTTGAGGAAGAAAGTCGGGGTGCCGCTCACGCCGGCCTTGTTCATGTCGTCGACGACCTTTTTGAGCTGGGTCTGCGTGTTGGCATCGGCGACGCAGGCCTCGAACTTCGGCAGGTCCAGGCCGGCGGCCGTGGCGACGACCTTGGCGTTGTCCTTGCTGTCCGGGTCGTTCGACTTCCAGGACTTCTCCTGGGCGATCTTGTAGCCCTGTTCGTGGTACTTCCAGAACGGGTCGACGCCCTGTTGGAACGCGCACATCGCGCCGCGCGCCAGCGTGCCGCTCAAGTTGTCCGGCCGCAGCGCGAAGGGCACCTGTACGAACTTGAGCTTGTCGCCCATCTCCTTGAGGACCGCCACGACTTCGGGCTCCGTCGCCTGGCAATGCGGGCAGAGGTAGTCCGACGCCTCGACGAGGGTCGCGGCGCCGGTGCCCTTGGCCGGGTAGGCCGCGACGTTGAGGACGACCAGGGGCGCCTCAGGCGCCATAGCGTTCATTTTGAAGCGGTTTTTCGCCCGGAATTCGTCGAGTTTCGTCTTCATCGCTTCCTGCGTCTTCTGCTGGACGACGAACTTCTCGATCTCCGGCTTCACCTGGTCGAAGGTGACGCCCGCCGGCAGGCGGGCCTTGTTTTCCTCGAAGACTTTTTTGATGTCCGCGTCGGTCGGCTTCGGGACCTGCAGCAGCTCGGCGAACGTCGGCAGCTCGTCCTTCCGGACGGTGGGGTTCTTCTCCTTCGCCAGGGCGAACTGCAGCGCGAACTCGTTCGTCATCGCCTCGATCTTGGCGTGGGCTTCGGTCCGCGTCTCGAAGATCATCGACTGGACCTCGGTCGGCAGATCGGCCTCGGCGTACTTGACCCCGTCGAGCTCGAAAAGCGGCTGCCCCGGGGCGCCCGTGTCGTTCGACGCCGAGGCCGGGGCAGGGGCCGCCGACGTGATGGTCGCCGTGGGGGTGGCCGCCTTGGTGGCCGCCGGCTTGTCGCCGCCCTTCGTGCAGCCGAGGGCCAGCATGGTCAATAGCGTCACCGCACCTACGAGGGTCTTCATTGCGTCTCCTTGTGGCCACGCCGACGGCATGGCACTAGTTGGAGACGCTATTTCAACTCACTTGTCATCCTGGATCAACTGGATCTTGACGACGGCGCCGCGGGCCAGCGGCTCGGCGAAGGTCACGACGTTGCCGACCCGCGTATAACCCATGGCGGGCCTATCGTTCACGAGGACCGTCCACTCCTGGAAGGCGGTCGGGCCGGGCAGGTTGTCGGCCGCGAACGTGAACTCCTGGTAATGCGCCGTGACGAATTGATACCGGACGCTCACGCTCATCACATCATCGGCGAACCCGCAGCCGTCGACTGAGACCGTCGTGCCCGACACCATGACGGCGGGGGCGACGCAGGCCTTCTGGCCGCCGTGGGCGACGACGGTGGCAGGGACCGGCGCGTTCGGGAGCACGATCGAGAAGCGCTGGCGGGCGACGTTGTCGTACTTGAACGTGACCCTGCGGCCCTCGACGAACTCGGTCGGGTCGATCACGACCGCGCCGGTCAGGTAGGCGAACCGGACAGGGGCGCCGGTGTCGGCGTCGGTGAGCGTGAGGTCGACCGGCGCCGCGCCGTCCACCGTGAAGGGGTAGGCGAGGACCGCATCGCCGACGGCCGTGTAGGCGAAGCCGATCGTGGCGCCTTCCGCCGGGGCGCTCGGGAAGGTCACGACGCCGCTCGCCTCGAGCACCGTGAAGTCCCGCACCTCGACGCCGTCGACCCGGACCTTGAGGGTCCCGGCGCGCACGGCCTCGCCGAGCTGGAACTGCGTGTTGAGCGGCACGTCCCGGACGTAGGTGACGGCGATGGTGGCCTTGTCGGCCGGGTAGGCGTAGAAGTCGACGGACGAGGTGTTGCCGCTGGTGATCACGGCGTAGTCGGCGGGCTGGGCGAGTTGGCCGTTGACGGTCACGGCGAGCCGGTCCGCCAAGGCCTTGAAGCGGAGGGCGAAGGTCTTGGTCACGGGGGTCGAGCCGTGGTGGTAGGTGACCGTGACTTTGGCGCCTTCGGCCGGGGCCGCCCCGAACTCGAGGAGGCGGCCCGTCACCGTGAAGCCCGCGGTGACCTCGACGCCGGCGATGAAGACGTGCAGGGTGCCCAGGTCCGGCGCCTGCTGGAGCATGAACTTGGAGTTGAGGGTCACGAGGATGTTCTTCGAGACGTTCGACAGCGTCGCCGTGTAGTCGGCGTCGCAGATGGAGCCCCAGGCGCCGCTCGTCTGGGCGATGACGTCGGCGGTGAGGTAGCCCTTGTGGTCGCGGTTGTTGTCGTCGACGTAGCCGGTCGGACACTGGGCGCGCGTCTGGCTCGGGTGCCAGATGATGCCGTGAACCCGGGCCGTTTTGCCGACCTGGCGGATGGAAGCGAGGTAATCCACTAAGTAGCTCGCCTTGGCGTAGTCTTTGTTGGGGCAGTCTTCGCCCTTGTACGAGCAGTTGTCCTCGTCCGACACGATCAGGACGGCGAGGTTCGAATCCTTGCGGATCCAGGGCTGGGCGAGGCAGTCGCCGCGCAGCGATTTCACCGCGGTGAGGAAGGGGCGCTCGTTGCCGCTGCTGGTGATGCCCGCCGTGACCGCGGCCTTGAAGGCCTGGGCCGGGTTGGCGTCCGACTTCTTGATGAGCGCACGGAGGCAGGGCTCGCTCGGGTCGGTGGTCGTGACGCCGATCTGCCAGTCCGCGTCCTGGATGGAGCTCAACAGCGGCAGCAGCTTGTTCGACAGGTTGGCCTGCTCTTCGGCCATCGAGGCCGAGTCGTCGACGACGACGAGGAT
>JAYVWD010000129.1:0-2675 GCA_043786345.1 Pseudomonadota bacterium | reverse complement strand
AAAATATCCTGTGAAATCAACCAATATTTTATGATATTTTAAGGGAATTTAGTGGGCGTTGACAGGGGCGGAGGCGGGCGAGGCGCCAGCGGCGAAGAGCGGGGCTCCGGCGCGGGAGTTAAGGCAGGAGCTGAGGCCGGCGACGTCGACGGCCTTGGCCGTCGGGTTTCCGGCCTTATAGCTCCGCTCGAAACAATCGTCGAAATGGCTACTCACCGCCGCAGTGCAGGCGGCCTCGCCTTGGCAGGAGCGTACGAAGGAGTCCCGGGCGTCGTCCTGCCGCAAGGCCTTGCCGTAGAGCTTGAGCGCCAGGACGGCCGCGATGCCGGCCACGATGCCGGCGAATTGTTTGGACTTTTGCATGGCTGTGGCCTCCGCGGGATAGGGTCCTCTCCGCTCTTCGAACGGACTTGGTCAGGACTTTAACTCAAACTCTTAAGACGTTGATCTCAAGGGCTTGTCCCTAAATGCCTTCAAGTTTTCGGCGGCCGCACCGAATCTGGCCTCCGGAGGACCTACACGATGCATACGACGCGAGGCTTGAGGGTTTTAGGCTCACTAACCCTTGTGCTGGCCGTGGGGGCGCAGGCCTGCGGTAAGAAGGACACCGTCGACGAAACGCCGACCACGACGACGTCGACGGGCGGCGTCTCGAGCAACGGCGGCGGGACCGCGGCGACCGGCGCGACGGTCGGCACGCTCACGGTCGGGGCCGGCCTCAACGCGCTTCCCGACCTCGAGACGATGTTCAATGCCTCGGTAAAGGGCCTCGGTCTCACGCCGACCGGCACGCCGCCGCACGTCCCCGACATCGCGGCCGACGTCTCGAGGTACCTGACTGGCGACGTCGACGCCACCATCGCCCAGCTCAAGGCCGCCGTCGTCGCCCACGACTGGGAGGCGGCGCGCGGGCTCGTGCAGACCTTCCACGACGCGCAGGCGAAATGCCGCGTGATGGAGGACACGGCGCGCCAGGTGCAGGATCTGAGCGATATGACCGGCTCGACCTGCCGCATGAAGAAAATCGGCGCGAAGGGGGCCGGCGGCATCAAGATCATCGCCGGCACCGACCCGGGTGACGGCAACTTCTTCGCCCCGGCCGACGAGGACATCGTCCGCGTGATCGACCTCAAGCCCGGTACCCAGGTGCCCGGAGCGCCCAAGGTCGGCAGCGAGCAGATGAAGTCGCTGGTCTTCCACATCGCCGGCAAGACCGCGGCCCCCACCATCTACAAAGCCAAGCTCACGTTCTGCTCGACGGCCGGGAAGGCGCTCGGCGCCGAGCTCATCACGGTCGACGGCGCGGTGAGCTCCTTGAGCTACGAGAGCGCGCACCAGGACCAGTCGGCGATCGGATCCCTCACGATGACGCGCAGCCGCCATGCAGTGGTGTCGGGCACCCTTGCCGCGGCGGCGGACGGCACGACAACCTTCGACGGCGCCGCGGTCCGCACCCTCAAAGTCGAAAACCGGAACGCCCTCGGCGACAACGTCGCGCGGACCTTCAATGCGCGCGTCGAGATCACCGGCAGCTCCCTCGTCACGACCTTCTTCGGGCAGGGCGTCGCGGTCGGCGACGCCAACCAGTCGATCGTCGGCACCCACAAGGGCGTCGCGATGACGACGTTTACCGGCGACAAGGCTGCGAACGTGGCGGTGTCGGAAGGCGCCGGCAAGCACGCGGGCACCTTCAAGGTGGGGAGCGCCGACGCCCAGGTCGTCGCCGAGGCGGTCGGCTTCGAGTACGACGAGGCGGGCGCGCCGCGGTATGTGACGGTGGCCACGTCGACGCTGCTCGACGCCGTGAACGCCGTCGACTTCACCGCCGACGCCATCCTAAAGCAGGCGCAGCCGGTGGATCCGGACCTGGCCCTGATGACGGACGACGACTGCGACGTCAGCTCGGCCGCGGCGACCGCCGTCGTCTCAATCAACACGCCGGCCCTTCAGGAGGCGATGAAGACCTGTGAGACGAAGTTCGTGAAGATGGACGAGATCTGCAGGGCGGTCGACGCGCAGGAGCGGGACGTCTTTACGGCGCTGCAGGCGGACAAGGCGGCGAACCCGCCGCACTGATCGGCCCGAGCCGCGGCCACCTGGAAAACAGGAGGCTGGCCGCGAGCCGCGTCGATGGCCAGAGGACGGCACCGACGGGGGGCGGGGCGCTGAAAAAGCGCGTCGCCAGATTTGGGAATTGAGGTGGCCCTGACGTCCGGCGTTTTTTATAGCATCTCGAAGATGCCGGCCGCGCCCATCCCCGTGCCGATGCACATCGAGACCAAGCCGAACTTCTGCTTGTCGCGCTTCATCCCGTGCAGCAGCGTCGCCGTCAGCTTCGCGCCCGTGGCCCCGAGCGGGTGACCGAGCGCGATCGCGCCGCCCGTCAGGTTCACCCGCTTCGGGTCGAGCTTGAGGGTGTTGATCACGGCCAGGGCCTGCGCGGCGAAGGCCTCGTTGAGCTCGACCCGCTCGATCTGGTCCTGCTTGATGCCGGCCATCTTGCAGGCCTTCGGGATCGCCGCAATCGGCCCGATGCCCATCACGCGGGGCGGCACGCCGGCGACCGCGAAGCCGGCGAAGCGTGCGATCGGCTTTAAGTTGTGCTTCTTGACGAAATCTTCCGAGCAGACGAAGCACATCGCCGCGCCGTCGGACATCTGCGAGCTGTTGCCGGC
>JAYVWD010000128.1:0-5304 GCA_043786345.1 Pseudomonadota bacterium | reverse complement strand
TTGCCGACCATCGCGGAAATCCTCATTTACGCGACGTAAACTCCGGTTTCCGCTCCGGTCGGCGCCTAGCATCCGACCATTTCTCGACAGACTTTCAGTGGGCCGGCGGCGAATCTGTGGACCGCTCCGACGCCTTCACATTGATCGTGCCCTTTTCCGTTTCCTTCGCCGTTCTCCCGCCATTGCCGAGCAGACGGTCCAGGAGCCCTCCGCTCTTGCCTTCGGCGATCTCGACTTTTTGGCGCTTTGACGCCGTCGGCTTCGACACCGCCACGGTCAGGACGCCGTTCCGGTACTGTGCTTCGACCTTGTCCGCCGAAATGCCCTCAGGCAGCGTCAACGTCCGTTGAAACGTCCCGTAACGCCGCTCGACGAAGCGCGCGCGGCCGCTGCCGCCCTCGCGCTCGTCCTTGCGCTCGCCGGTGACGACGAGCTGGTTGCCCTGCACCTCGATGTCGATGTCCTTCTTTTCCAGCCCTGGCATGTCGAAGGACAGCAGGTAGTGGTCGTCGGTTTCCTCGAGGTCCACCGACGGGATGAGGGTCCGGCTGTCGTCGGTCCGCCGCGTCGTACCCAGGGCCTCGTTGAAGAGCTCGTCGAGCTGGCCGAGCAGCGGGCGCCACGACGCGAAAGACGCGAGGGGGCGGTCGAGGTCGCGCCAGAAATCCGGTGGGTTTGCCATGATCATGCACCTCCTTTCCTGAACGGTTTTTGCGGCTTTCCGCGGGGGTCACTGGATGTCGAAGCGCTTCACATAGCAGTCGGACACGCAGCTGTTGAGCCCCCCGCAGCTATGGAGCGCCTGCTGCAAAGCGTTGGCGCGGGCTTGCTGCCCCTGGCCGGATCCTTGCGGGAACGGTTCGCTGGTGCCGAAGTACATCCTGGCGTTGTAGCCCGTGTAACCACGCCGGACCGCCGCGCAGAACCAGATATTGTAGGCGTAGGCATCCATTCTGGACGTATCCGGGTCCTGAACCGTGGCCCGCGTCGCGTCGCTGACCCTCGACTCGACGGCATAGCTGCTCGCGGCGGTGGTCGCCAACGCAATGCTCGTTGCGGCGATGAGCTTGAACATGACGCACTCCTTCGTTATAAGATGTTCCGTACTCCGAACACCGTGCCGTGCTCCCTTGCAAATGCCGATCCCATGCAAGCTGATCCTGGGCGACTTTGTCTGGGCGTCGCAATCGCGCCGGTGTTCTCCCTTGGGGTCGGTCGTCGAAGCGGACGGATGCCGCGGCATCCGTCCCCGTTGCTCGACATCTGACGCAGATTCCTAACATCTTCGACGCGTCCTCGCTGTAGCAACACACCTCGCCGCGTCCGTAAACGCGTTCAACAGCCCGTGCGCCCGGCAGATCCTTGAGTCGGCCTTGTCGCTGGACGACGGCCTGGCGCCGCTCCAAAAGACGGCTTGCCGGGACGAGGCGACCTGCCGGACAAGCTCGACCCAGAGTCAGGTCAACAAGCTGAGCCGCACGGTCGACTCCCTGATGGGCGCGCTGCCGCCGTTAGACCTCGCCTAGGACGTGTTTCCGTCCGGCCCGGGCGCCGCGCTCACCGACCGAGCCAGGCCGAGCGCGGAACTTGCACCGAAGGGGGCCAGTGGATCAAGCCCCTTCCCGGGCGAAGGGGAGAAGGAGAGTCTCATGGACACCATAATGAATCGCAGCAAGCTCTTCAGCGGTGAAAACGCCTCCGTCGCCACGTTGAGCGGTCTGGACGCGATCGCCGGCATCTGGCTGTTCCTCAGCGCTTTCACGGTGAGCGCGGTCGGCAGCAACTTCAACCGGAACAATATCCTCTGCGGCCTCGTCGTCGCCGCGCTGGCTGCATTTCGCACGTTTTCGGTCACCGGCCGGCGGTACGGCTGGATCAGCTGGGTCAACTGTGTCATCGGCGTCTGGACGGCGATCACGCCTTGGACGCTGGGTTTCAGCGCCAACCGCGCCGGGCTTTGGAACAACCTGATCACGGGGGTCGTGATCGCGCTCTTCGGATTCTGGAGCGCCTCGGTTTCGACGACCGTGGCGGGGCACGGCTCGCCGACGCCGGTGTGAACCACGGCCGGCGGAAAGGCGGCGGACCATGACGAAGTCGCCCCTGCAGGACGACGACCCTCGCGACGGCCGGTCGGGGCGGGAGTCCCGCGGCGAGACGCGGCGGCAGATTACGACGGTGCCGCTCGACGCTGTCGCGACCGTCGCCGAGCGCTGCGCGGCGCGGCGCGCGCCGTTTTCCTGCTGGACTGCGCCGTCGCGCCGCGCAGCGCCCTCGAAGGGCGCGCGGCCGATCGCCGGCTCATCTTCGTCACGCGCGAAGCCCGCGCGCCGGGGGACGGCGAAGACGCGGGGTCCTGCGTATCCCGAACGTCCCGCTGACGCGCATGGGCCAGATCAAGGTCGCGGTTTTTCTGGCGCTTACAAAGAAGACGGCGATGCCCCACATAGGGACGAACTGAAAGCGCCGCGGCTTCATCGTGTCGTAGGTGCGCGACCGCTTGGCGCAACCGGAGCAGTGGCCGCGGCTGCCTTGACGAGGACGGACGCCGATGAGTAGCGTCTTGTCCGCAGAAGCGGCGTCCCAGGCGACGCCGTCATAGATAAAGCCCTTGTGTTTTTCGATGGAATTGAGGATAGCCTTCGGCTGCATGCCGGCTCCGGGTCAAGATTGCTTTGTGTCGCAACTTCGTAATCCCAGAAACGGGCGCCGGCTGCACCTTCTACCTCTTCAAACCCCCTGAAATCACGAGCCTCTAGCCCGCGTCCGACGCGGGCTGGAGGCTATCAAGCGGCATCAATGCTTGCGGCCTCGCCGTCAGGTCGGCCGCGCGATAGCTGCCTGGCTATCCACAATTTCTGCGGAAGAGCCATATTTATTTGTACGGGCTGTCCCGGCGCTGCCTGGTTCTTTTGTGCCTGATTGTGCGTCGCCTTTGCATCGGTGCGTGTGACGGCCACGCCTTCAATGTCGCAGGATTTCACCCACGGCCCGAACACGGGAAGTATGTAGAGGTAGGCCCACGACCAATGAGTAGCGCATGTGGGGGTCTTGCTCTTCCCGTCGTTAGCCTCAAAAGAAACGTCGATCAAGGAGTCACCACCCCGGTCCTTGGACAAATCCTTAAGTTCGGTGACGGCGTTCTTGCACACGTTGTCGCAACTCGACCAGAAGAAGCCTCGCGCGGTCGTCTTCATCGTGCCGACCTCCTCGTAGTCCACGGCTTGCGGCTTGGTCCCGTAAACGTCGCCGACGGCCTTAAAATTTACAAAGCCTTCGCTGTGCGTCGTAATGCACGCCGGTAGCGAGAGCGTGAACAGAGCCGCGGCCAACAATTTCAGACTCAATCGCGCCATCGTCGATGCCTCCCGCAAGGTGGTTGCGATTGGTATCGGGGCGCCGCGCGCGTCCTTTAGTTATTTCCATTCATATGATGCCAAATAAGTAATTCGATATGCCGACTGGATACTCGTAAACTGACGTTATCTCAGGAAAAACGGCATGGCCAAGGCACCTACAAAGGAATATCCGACCGAAATCGTGGCGCTCTATCGCCACCTGGCTCGCAACGTCCGCGCCCTGCGGAAGGAACGCGAGCTTAGCCAGAGGCAGTTGGCCCAAGTCGTCGGCATGAATCAATCGACGATCAATGAACTCGAAAACGACGTGGTCCGCGACATGCGCCTGACGACGGTCGGGAAGCTGGCGCGTGCCCTCGGGGTTGGGATCGTGGATTTGCTGGCCCCCAAGGGTTTCAGCGTCTCAGTCGAACAAAAAAAGGAATTCAAGCGGGCGCTTGATTCCTTGAAAAAGATCTACTCGCTCGCACCGTGACGCTCGCCGGTCACCTCAGAAAAGCCGAAGATCAACGCCGACAGTCGCAGTCAGGGCAGAGTGCCCGAATGTCGCCTTGACGGCGTGGTAGATAACATCGCCGCCCGCAGCGACGTGCTCGGAAAGGTTGGCGATGACGCCGAAGCCGGTATCAAGGCCCGTTCCCGGACCGCTGCCGCGAGTCGAAACGCGGCCGGTCGCGCCACTCTTGTCTTGCACGTCTCTATCCGCGATGTGAAGCGAGCACCCGGCCGAAAGGTAGGTGCGTCCCGGGAGGCCAGCGTCGTCGGGCACGAGAAAGATCTTCGCGTGGCCTCCTGCGGCAAAGTCCGTATAGGTTGTTTGTGTCTGATTGGTATCTTCGTGTTTCGTGGACCAATATCCGGCATTCGCGCCGAGCGATATCCACTGCGAGTACCGCCATTCGCCAACCGCTTCGGCGGCGGGACCGCCGCCGTTGCCGAGAAGACTGGCGGCGCCGACGCGGGCACTGACGGTTATATCCTCACGCCCGCGTTGCGTGTCGTCGGCGCGCGCGGGAGCGCCCGCGAAACCGAAGCCTATCGAGAGAGCCGATATGAGGAAAGCCGCAGAACTCTTCATGACTCGTCCCCTGCGCCGCTGTGAAGAACGTTAGGCGTCGATTGTAACTCGTTTCCGATCGCCCGCGGGGATGGGTCTACTTATCGACCGCAGCCGCGAGGCGGAGGATCCGAAAGCCCTGTCTCCAGGGCTCCCGTCCCCCTCTATGACTCCAACGCACCCCGGATCGCGTCAATCTCGCCCGCGATCCCTTCGAGCAGCTTGCCGATCCCGTAGGCGGCATCGTCGTCGTTCAGAATGGCGTCCTGGAGAAAGTTCCCCAGCAGGACACCCAGCCCTCGAAGCTCGGCGCCGACGACCCACAGGCGTCCGGAGACCGCGCTGCCCTGCTTATTTTTTGACCTGCCTTTGTCACCCATTTTTTGAACAAACTCCTCCATGCCCCTTGGGTCGCAACCGGAAGGCGACCGAGGCACGGCAAAAAGGTTCTCATTCGTTGGATGACTGCGCGAAGAGGCAAACGGCGACGGGGACGCAGAGAGGCTTTGTAGTTATCGGCAAAATGACTACAGCCGGTAACTACACCTCAACTACGACACCCATGATCTTGCGTGATTTAACGTGTTTTATCGTCGGGAGGAAATCGAACGGCACTGAGGTAAGCTATTGATTTTGTTTTGATTGCTGATTCGTTGCGCTGGCAGGAGAAGAGAGGGGGAGAGTGGCGGTCGCGAGGAGGCATATCTGAATGTTTCCTCCGTACTCGGGTATATGCGCGACACGCTTGATTATTACCACGCACCCCTCTACCTCGACAAGGCTTTCCTCCACCAGAAATATGCCCTCGAAGGGCTCTCAATCGCCCAAATCGCGGCCGAGATTTTTTCCTCCAAGGATGCCGTTCGCCGGGGGCTAGAGCGGGCCGGG
>JAYVWD010000127.1:0-2850 GCA_043786345.1 Pseudomonadota bacterium | reverse complement strand
CGCCGCGCGCGCCCCGATCCCGGCCCCCAAGATCGACACCCGTCAGGTCCGAAAAACCGCCTGCGGCAAGGCGATCATCGTCGGCGAGCACGCCGTGGTCTACGGGGCCCGTGCCGTCGCGATGCCCGTTCCGAGCCTCATGATGAGCCTCGAGCTCAAGCCGACGTTCCACGTGACGGCCGCCGGCGAGGCGGACATCCGCATCTTCCTCGGCGGCCGCGCCGTTACCGAGCACTTGGAAGGCGTCGTGCAGGAAGCGCTGGAGCTCCTCGGCACGCCGCCCTTCGGCATGGACTTGGAGGGCCAGTCCACGGTGCTGATCGGCGCCGGCCTCGGCTCGTCCGCCTCGCTCTGCATCGTCATCCTGAAAGCCCTCGCGGCCGCTCGCGGCTTGGGTATCGGCGCCGAGCAGCTCGCCGCGTTCGGCAACCGCCTAGAGCGCCGCTTCCACGGCAACCCGTCGGGCCTGGACACCGCCGTCGTCGCCTGTGAGCAGGTGATCGCCTTCCGCAAGGGCCACGCGCCGGTCACCGTCTCGCCCTCGAGCGCGGCCGGATCCTGGCGCTTCGCGCTGCTCGATACGGGCGTGCGCTCGTCGACGCTCTCGATGATCCAGGTCGCCGCGCCCTATTTTCAATGCCCCGCCGGCGACGCGCGCCTCGAGCGCTTCAACGCCCTCGCGGACTTAGCGATCACGGGTCTCACGCTCGGCCGACCGGCGGCCCTCGCCGCGGCGATGGACGAAGCCGGCACGTATCTGGACGAGGCGGGCGTCGTGAACGCCGCCGTCCGGCAGGTGATCGAGGTCGCTCGCGCCACGGGCGCCCTCGCCGCCAAGCCGACCGGCGCCGGCGGCGGCGGCTGCGTTCTCGTCCTGCTCGACCCCGAGCCGGCCCGCGCCGACCGCCAGCTCGCCGAGCTCGGCGAACGCATCGGCGGCGACCGCGTCTACGGGGTGGAGCTCGCATGACCCGGATCAGCCTCGCCTACAGCCCCGACACCGACGACGCCTTCATGGTGCGCGCGATGCAGGACGGCCGCGTCGACCTGCGCGGCTACGAGTTCGACTACACTTCGGCCGACATCCAGGAGCTGAACGAGGCCGCCGCCGCCGGACGCTTCGACGTCACGGCGATCAGCGTCGCCGCCTACCCGTCCCTGGCGGACCGCTACCTGCTCCTGCCGGTCGGCGCCAGCGTCGGCGACGCCTTCGGGCCCGCCGTCATCGTCGGCGGGGGCTCGGCCCTGACGACCGTGGCCGAGCTCCAGGGCAAGCGGATCGCGGTTCCGGGGCTCCGGACCTCGGCCTTTTTCGCCGCCCGCGGGCTGATCGGCGCGTTCGAGGCGGTGCCGATGCACTTTACCAAGATCGGCCCCGCCGTCGCTGACGGCGTCGTCGACGCCGGGATCCTCATCCACGAGCTCCAGATCGACTGCGAGCGCCACGGCTTCAAGAAGCTCGGCGACTTGGGGACGCTCTGGCACGAGGCCTTCGGCCTGCCGCTCCCGCTCGGCGCCAACGCCGTGCGCCGGGCCCTCGGCGCCCCGGCGATCCGCGACGTCACGGCCATTTACCGGGAGTCCATCGAGGTGGGCCTCGCGACCCGTGAGCAGACCCTGAAGAGCGCCCTCGCCGCGTCAAAAGCCGACCTCGATTTCGCGCTCGGCGACCGCTATATTTCCATGTACGTGAACCAACGCAGCCTGTCGTTCGAGCGCGACGCGCTCGAGGCCTCGGCCCGGCTGTTCGCCATCGGCGCCGACGCCGGGCTGTGCCCGCGCCTCGGCCCCTCCGGCTGGTTCGTCGACTAAGAAAGGACCCCGCGCCATGCTGAATACGCACTTGATCGACCGCGTCGCCGCCAGGCTCGACGCCGGCGAGCGCCTGAGCGACGCCGATGCCCTCGCCCTCTTCGAGTCGCCCGAGCTGATCGAGATCGGTAAGCTCGCCGACGCCGCGAACCGCCGGAAAAACCACGACGTCGTCTTCTTCAACATCAACCGCCACATCAACCCGACGAACATCTGCGCGCTGTCGTGCAAGTTCTGCGCGTATTCCAGGAAGCCCGGCGAAGAGGGCGCTTATGCCTATACCACCTCGGAAATGGTCCAGAAGGCCGGCGAGGCCGTGGCCCAGGGCGCGACCGAGGTCCACATGGTCGGGGGCCTGCACCCGCGCTGGAAGTACGACCACTACCGCGACATGATCAAGGCGGTCAAAGACGCCTACCCCGCCGTCCACATCAAAGCCTTCACCGCGGTCGAGCTCGACTGGCTCGCGCGCAAGGCCCGCAAGACCGTGCGCGAGGTCCTGATCGAGCTGCGCGAGGTGGGCCTCGGGTCGCTTCCAGGCGGCGGCGCCGAGATCTTCCATCCCGAGATCCGGGACGCCATCTGCGACACCAAGGTGTCGGCGGACCAATGGATCGACACCCACCGGACCGCGCATGCGCTCGGGCTCCACTCGAACGCGACGATGCTCTATGGGCACATCGAGAAGTACCACCACCGGGTCGATCACATGCGACGCCTGCGCGACGCTCAGGACGAGACGCACGGCTTCAATGCCTTCATCCCGCTCTCATTCCAGCCCTTCCAGAATGAGATGGGGATCGACAGATACACCTTTGGCTACGATGACCTGAAGACGGTGGCGATCGCGCGGCTCTACCTCGACAACTTCCGCCACATCAAGGCTTACTGGATCATGCTCGGCCAGGACGTCGCCCAGCTCGCCCTGAGCTTCGGCGCCAACGACCTCGACGGCACCGTCATCGAGGAGAAGATCTCGCGGATGGCCGGCGGCCGCGCCGGCATGGCGATGGACCGCCCCTTCATCGAGAACCTGAT
>JAYVWD010000126.1:0-1851 GCA_043786345.1 Pseudomonadota bacterium | reverse complement strand
TGGGTCGTCATCTGCTCGTCACCGTAGTGACCAGGCTGGTGGCGACCCTTCATGACGCGGCCGGGAGTCGCACGCATACCGAGCGAGCCCGGGCTGCGGTGGAAACGGGAGCCGTGCGACATGCGACCGATGGCCGCATTATGCTTCTTGGTGGCGCCCGTGAAGCCGCGGCCCTTGGTGATACCGGTCACGTCAACGGCCTTGACGCCTTCGAGGCCGGCCAGGTCGATCTGCGCGCCGAGCTCGACGCCCTGGGGAGCGCCCGCGAGGCGGAACTCTTTGAAGCGCGTGAAGTTCTCGGTGACGTTGACCTTGCGAAGTCGGCTGATGTCCGGCTTGTTGAGGTGCTTTTCTTTCTTCTCGAGGTATCCGACTTGGATGCCGTGATAGCCGTCGCGCTCCGGGGTGAGGATCTTCGTCACCTTTTGGGGAGCGAGCTGCACCAGCGTAACGGCCGTCATAAGACCGTCGGCATCGACCATTCTGGTCATCCCGATCTTCTTGGCAATGAGTCCGGTTGTAGTCATTCCTTCAACCTGTCGCTTTCGGGTAGATGTTAAGAGACACTCAGTCCGCTCAGTACAGCTTGATCTCGACGTCGACACCCGACGCGAGGTCGAGCTTCATGAGGGCGTCGATGGTCTGCTGCTTGGGCTCGAGGATGTCGATGACGCGCTTGTGCGTCCGGACTTCGAACTGTTCACGGGATTTCTTGTCGACGTGCGGGGAGCGCAGAACCGTGTAGCGGTTGATCGACGTCGGGAGGGGGATCGGGCCGGCGACGCGCGCGCCCGTTCTCTTGGCGCGCTCAACGATGTCGGCTGCCGATTGATCGAGCAGGCGGTAGTCGTAGCCGCGGAGACGGATGCGAATCTTCTGACTTTCCATAGGGGTCCCGTGATCCTAAAAAAGTTTGCGAAAGGGGCTCGGGAAATTGACTCAGGGAAGGCTGAACACGGCGATGCGTGGACTTGCGGAAGAGCGAAACCCAGCGGTGTGGGCGTCGACTGATCGGCATAGGCTTGCACCAAGTGCAGGCTTACCTGAGGAGGAGATGGTTTAAGTCAGATACCGGGGAAGTGTCAACGGGTTTCGCCCCCTATTCCTCATATTAGAAAATATGATGAAGAGTTCAAAATGATTAATTTTATTTATACCTTCGGGTGCCCGATAAGTGGGGAGCCACCAGGAAGTGGTAAAATGTTCATATCCATATATGAAGGTCCCCAAGATGAGAAAGATCCCTCGGGTTTTTGCCGTTATCTCCCTGATTTACTTGGCGGATGGATGCCGTACCGGCGACGGCGCCGCTGAGGTTAAGGACACCGGACACAGCCACCAGGCTCCGGCCGATGCGCCGTCGACGCACGGGATGTTGGTGGTCGGCAACGGCCCGGTCTACCTCTCGCACCTGCCCATGTTCCACAAGCCCCACGACTACCAGGCGCTCTTCGAGGTCGATTTCGTCAAGACCGGGGGCGATCCGGTCGCCGAGTACGCGCAGGACCGCCACCTGACGGGCGAAAAGGTCTACACGATCGTGCCGGAAGTCTTTTCGCTGCCGGAGTTGTTCGGGCCGGTCGGGACCGCGCCCCAACGGACGAGCTTCAAGGCGACGCTCTACCGCGGGCACTTCGAGCGGGGCGGCTCGCCCATCATCGCGAACCTCACGGTCAAGGTGAAGCGGGTGGTCCTCGCCAAGAAGTTCGAGGCGAATCCGACGGCGCTGCCGCAGCTAAAGTATTTCCTGTTTGGCGACGCGGACGAACTCTTCGCGGCCCACGTGGTCAACAAGTTGCCGGACTTCGACCACGTGGAGAGCGTGAAGTTGACCAGCGGCGTGCCGTCCGA
>JAYVWD010000125.1:0-31447 GCA_043786345.1 Pseudomonadota bacterium | reverse complement strand
GAGCCGCTTCGCCGTCGCCGAGGGCGCCGTCAACGTCGACGTCACCGTCGCTACCGAGCGCGACACCGAGCCGAAGCCGTGGCGCGGCGCCGACTATCTGGCGCTGACCTTCTCGTTCGCCGCGAGCGGGGCCGTCGGGACCATCACCTCCGTCCAGGTGCGCGCGCCGTCCGCCCTGATCGCGGGCGCCGTCGTCGAGGCGGGCGGCGCGGCCGAGGCCTGGAGCGGCGACCTTGCCGCCGCGGCGGACGGCGCGACGGGCGACCGCCTGTTTGCCCGGCGGGTGATCCTCGCGGACGGGCACGCCCCGCGGGTCGGACAGGTGTTCTTCTTCCGCGTGACGTACACGGTCGACGGCCTACCCCTGGTAAGGGACTACCCCTATGTGGTGAGTCTGGCGCCCGCGGCGTTCGTTTCCGCCCAATACGACGCGAATACGCAGACGGTGGTCCTCGTCGGAAATCCGTTCGGCAGCGCCGAGGACTTCAAATGGTATGTGACGCTGCTCGACGCGCAGGGGCGGGCGCTCTGGTACTCGCCGACCGTGCCGGGCACGCGGCGGCAGACGACGTTTTCGGCGAGCCAGCTCACCAATGCCGCGCGCTTGCAGGTGACGGCGGCGATGCCCGACAAGGCCCCCGGCCTGCCGACGTATTTGTCGCGCACGACGCCGCTCGATCTCTGAGGGACGGTCGCCTTCAGGAGGGGGGAGCCGGCAGGAGCGCGGTCTTCATCCTCACGATGGCGCGCTCGATGCCGCTCAAGCGGTGGTCAAAGGCGACCAGGGTCGCGTCGGTTTCCGCCTCCGCCGGCAGGTTGAGCACCCAGCAGTCCGGCGTGAAACGGGCGCCGGTGTCGAAACAGGCGCCGGTCACCTGCGCGCCCTCGCTCGCGAGGATGCCGAGCCAGGTCCGCCAAAGCGTGTCGCGCGCCGGCCCCTCGGGCTGCGCGGCAAGGGCCGCCTGGAGGGACGCGAGCCCGGTACGGGCGGGCTTGCTGCGCAGCGCGATCATGGTCCAGGCCGAGACTTGAGCGCGGTAAGCCGACCAGGCGGCAAGGCCGTTCGTGAGCAGCGCGATCGCCTCTCCGTTCGCGGCCTTGGTCGCCGTGTCCTTCGGGTCGGCGGCCGCGGACTCCTGCTTCAGGGCCTCGAGGCGCGCGGTGATCACCGCGGCGGTCGAGACCGCGGTTTCCAATTGATCGCGGGCGCTCGCCTGCTTGAGCTGGCCGGCAAGGCCCGCCGCCTCGTCGCGGCGCTCTTTGGCGAGGTTGACGGCCGCGATCAGGAGGCGGTCCGCCGCGATGTCGGCGTTGAGCTGCTCGAGAAGCGTCTTGAGCTCGGCGGTCGCACCGGCGAGGATCATGGACGCGGTCTTGAGCGCCAAACCGTCGAAGAGCCGGTAAACCGTCTGGCAAAGCGCCGGATCGACGTCGTTCCCTTCGGCGGCGCCCAGCGTCGCGGCCAGGCCGTCGGTGAACGCCGCGTCGGCCTTCAGCAAGGCCGACGCGTCGGCGGCCGTCTGCAGAACCTGGATCGCCGCGATCGACCGCCCCGCGTGGTCGTTCAAGTCATAGGCCCGCACGAGCTCGGAGCGCAACGCGTCGCGCCAGGCGGCGACTTGCGGCTGCGAGCAGGCGTCGGCGGCCGCGGCCTTTAGCACGTCCCGCGCGGCCGAAAGCGCCGCGGGCGCCGGCGCGTCCGCGGCGACCACGGCCTTGGCGGTTGCGACCGCGGCATAGGCACGCGCCTGCTTCGCCGCGAGTTCGGTCAAGGCGACGGACAGGGCCGCCGCGCTATTGGCAAGGTTGCTCGCCGCTAAAGTCGCGGACGCCCGCCAGGCGTGGTCGAGGAAGTCGTAAGCGGCCGTCACTTCGGGCGTTTCGACGACAAAGGCGCCTTTGAGGGGCGAAAAGACGTAGCGGACGGTGACGGCTTTCCACGTCAGATAAGCCGCATACTTGGCTTGCGCGGCGGCGCGGGCCCGCTGGCGGGCCTCCGCATCGAGCTTGTCCTGCTGGGCGATCAGGATGTCGTGATGCCCCATCGCGGGGCCGTCGCCGGCGAGGAAAAAGGGCGCCTGCGAGATCGACGGGCCATCAGGGGTCCGATACGTCACCGTCATGCGGACCTGGGACTCCAGACCCTTGTGCGTCACCGCCTTTCCGGACGTCCCGGCCGTGCCGTTTTGGATGCTGGTGCTGCCGCCGACCCCACCCGGCATCGCGGACGCGGTGATGGTCGTTTGTGTCGAGTTCGTCGTGGAGTCGCTACTGACGACGGCGTCGCCATCGACGGTCACGATGTCCACCCGTTCGATCGTCACGGTCTGCCCCGCGGCCACGGCCTCCTTCTCGAGGAAGTCCCGGCAGTCGCGGGCGAAGTCGTTCATGAACGAGCCGTTGCGGCCGTATTTTTCCTGCAGAAACGTCCGGAATTCCGGCAAGGCACCGAGAACCTTCTGGTAATATGCCTGCGAACCGAAGGCGGCTTCGAGGGACGTGCCGAATTTCTTGGTGAACCAATCCTGGAAGTCCTGGGCATGCGCCAGGTTCGAGGCGGCGGCCGCGCGGTGCTGTTTCTGCTCGGCCCGATTTTGCGCGGCCAACGCCTCAACTTGCTCTTTGGTGAGATGGCCGACGTCCTGCGTCGTGTCCTGGTGATCGCCGCCGTCGCACCCGGTCAGGGCGACGGCGCAGTCGCCGAGGACGTGCGCGCCACCGCCCTCGATGTTCCTGGTCTCGATCGTTTTCCGGCATCCCATCATCATCGCCGCCGCGGCGAGGATCAATTGCATGTAACGCATCGGTTTCTCCACAGGTTTGAAGCGGTTTCAAGGGCTTGCGGACACCGGTCAGACGCTCAACTCACCGATGATCTTGGCGAGCTCCGCCTTTACGGCGTCCGAGGCCTTCGCGAGGAGCGCGAGCTCCGCGCTCAGGAAGGTGGCGAGCGAGTCGCGCTTCGCGGTGAGCGACGTCCGCAGCTCCGCGATGCCGACCGCGACGGAGCTTATGGCCTGTTTGCACTCGGCCGTCTGCGCTCCGGCCGCGCATTTCGTCGTGATCCTGGCCTTCGACGCCGCGAGATCCATTAGGGACAGATTGATTTTGGCGACCTCGGCCAGAGCGGTCTTTTTGTCGATCGGATCGGTGGCGACGTCGGCAGCATTCTGATAGTCGTCCCGGAGCGCCTCGAGGGTCGCGATGCCGCTCGCGATGAGGTTGGCGAGGACCACGTCGTCGAGCGCGACCTGCGCCGTGCTCCACAAGGCGTTGGCGTTCGCGATCATGAGGCGCAGGTCGCTGGCGTATTCCTTGATGACGGGGATGTTGGGCAGGACGAACTTTGAATCGACGAAAAACCGGCACTCGTTGCCGACGATCCGGGTCGCATGCGCCGGAAGGCGGAAGCGGACCTGCGTATCGGGGGTCATCGTGACGTAGCTGACGAGTTTTTTGATACTCCCGTGCGTGCTCTCGACCGGGATCTCGGTGCCGTTCTGCAGCTGGAGGACGGCTTTGATCGGTTGATCGGACTCGCAGGGAAACCAGTATGTGAATTCGACCTGGCGGCCGGCGGCTTTGATCAGTTGGTTGCCCGTGGCGGCGAGCTGCGGCAGATTGAACCACGACGAGTACTCGTTGCAGCCCAGGTAGGTGTCGTTTGGACCTTGTTGGCAGCTCGTCAAGTACGCCGAGTAGACGACTTCATAGCTAGGGAACACGATCCCGTCCTCGAGCCTGGCCCCCGGGTGCGGCCGCCCGCACGCCGAAAGAGCGATGAAAACGAGGATGAGCGCGTTACGCATGTTGCGGTCTCCAGCCGGACAGGTTGCTTTAGGGGTTGCTGCCTCACCTAAAGCACGGCCTGTGCCACCCGAAAAACCAATGAATTCCTTAGCCACGGCGCCTAGGCCGGCCGGAACCCGCGCCGAATGTCCGAAAGTTCGGCCGCTGCAAGGAAAACGTCAGCGCCTTCCCGCGGCCGGTCGCAGGCGCGACGCGGGACAAAACCCCGGCCGCGGCCCGACCTCCGGAAAACCCCGGCAAACCTCGGGCCGCGTCTCGTAAACGGTGCAGCGCCGCGTCTCTGCCCCGAGAAACACGCAGTCCCCGTTCGCGCGCTGCATCAGGGCGAACTGCCGGGACGCCGCCCGAAAGCTCCGCACGAGACCCTGCCCGACGAGCCGGCGCGCCGCCTCCTTGAGGGAGCCACCCGCCTCAGAGCCGGAGACCAGTCCGAGGCGCACGAGGTCCGCCGGGCTCGCCTCGACCGGCAGCGTGCAGCAGCCCGCATGACAGCCCTCACACAGCCCCGCCCGCCAAGGGGTCCAGGTCGACGGCCGAAGGATGTCCTCGGCCTTCGCGCTCAGAGCCGATCCCCGGGTCCGTGGTAGCCCGGCTTGGTCGAGAGGCGGTGCGTGGCGCGGATTTCGCGGACGGTGCCGGTCTCGGAGCGCATGACGATCGAGTGGGTGTGGGCGCGGCCGCCGTAGATCCGGACGCCGTCCAGGTAGCTGCCGTTGGTGACGCCGGTCGCGATGAACATGACGTTGCCCTTGGCGAGCTGCTCGGCCGTGTACACGCGGTTTTCGTCGGTGACGCCCATCTTCTTGGCGCGGGCGCGCTCGGTATCATTGCGCCACTTGAGGACGCCTTGCATGTCGCCGTCGAGGCAACGCAGGGCCGCGGCGGCGATGACGCCCTCGGGCGCGCCGCCGATGCCCATCAGGATGTCGACGCCGCTCTGCGGGTTGGCCGTGGCGATCGCGGCCGAGACGTCGCCGTCGCCGATCAGGCGGATGCGGGCGCCGGTGGCGCGGACCTCGGCGATCAGGTCGGCGTGGCGCGGGCGGTCGAGGATGATGACCATGAGCTCGGAGACGCTTTTGTTGAGGCGCTTGGCCACCTGTTGCAGGTTCCAGGTCGGCGACTTGCTGATGTCGATGGCGCCCTTGGCGAGCGGCCCGACGGCGAGCTTGTCCATGTAGGTATCGGGGGCGTGCAGGAAGTTGCCGTGCTCGGCGGCGGCGATGACGGCGAGGGCCTCGCTGCGGCCCATGGCGGTGATCGTCGTGCCTTCGAGCGGGTCGCAGGCGATGTCGATCTGCGGCCCTTCCTTGGCGCCGAGCTTCTCGCCGATGAAGAGCATCGGCGCCTCGTCGCGCTCGCCCTCGCCGATGACGATGGTGCCTTGGAACGGGATGGTGTCGAAGGCGAAGCGCATCGCGGTGACCGCGGCCTGGTCGGCCTCGGTTTCCTTGCCACGGCCGATCCAGGGGCTCACGGACAGGGCGGCGGCCTCGGTGACGCGCACGAATTCCATCGCCAGGTTTCTGTCCATCTTCGCAGCTCCTTTCAGGAAACAAGGGGACCCCAGAAATACCAGACCGGGGCTAGAGACTCAAACTCATGGTGAGGTTCACGCGCGCATATTTACCGGCGGGAGCGTTCGGATCGGGGGTGAATCCGACGCGCCGGTAAAGGTTGACCGCCGGCGTCAGGGCGTCGTTCGTCTCCAGATAGACCGAGGTCGCGCCCAAGGTCCGGGCCTTGGCCAGGGCGGCGAGCATCAGCTTCTTGCCGATCTGGCGGCCTTGCGCCGCAGGGCTCACGGCCATCTTCGCCAGCTCGACGCGGCCGGCGTCACGCCGCAAGAGCGCGACCGTGCCGACGACTTCGCCGGCGACGGCGGCGAAGAGGATCGCCCCGCCGGGCCGCAAAATAAGGCCCTCGGGGTCGGCGAAGAGCTCCTCGTCGGCCCGCTCGAGGACGAAGAACCGCTCGATCCACTCGGTGTTAAGGGCGCGGAAGTGGTCCTTGAAACGCGGCGCATACTCGAGGATCTCGACGGCGCCGAGCGCCGCCACGGCGAGCCGGCGGGCCGTGCGCTCGGCGAGGTTCTCGGTGTCCATCGCGCGCTCGAGGCGGCTCAGGGTCGACAGGACGTCGGTGCCGGTCGCCTGCGACAACTCGTCGACGGCGGCGCGGATCGCGTCCCAGAGCGGCCGGAGGCGGGGGATGAGGGCGCGGCCCGCGGCCGAGAGCTCGATCTTGGTCCGGCGCTCGTCGCCCCGGTCTTTGGCGGTGCTCAGGACGCCGCGCTCCACCATGCCGCGCGCCGTCTGGCTGACGGCGGCGTGCGACAGGCCGAGGGCCTCGGCGGCCTCGCCGATCGCCAGCGGGCCGCGCTCGGCGAGCAGGGAGAAAAGGGGGAACCAACGGGGCTCGAAGGGGACGGCGGCGGCCTTGTAGATCTCGGCGCCCTCGGTCATGAAGCGGTCGCTCAGACGTTTGAGGCGGCTGCCCAGCGCGAGGCTGCCCAAGAGGTGAATTTGATCCATGTTCCGGTCCTCCGAAAGCATTTATGTAAGTGCTTACATAAATGGCGCGCCGCTGTAAAGCCCCCAGGGCCGGAGGCCTCATTCGCCGAGCACGCCTTCCGGGTCCGCGAAGGCGGCCTTCAAGGCGCCCGCGAGCCGGGCCGCATGCACGCCGTCGATCAGCCGGTGGTCGAAGGTGACCCCGAGCATCGCCGCCTTGCGCACCGCCGGCGCGCCGTTCACGGCGAGGACCCTGTCCCGCACGGCGCCGATGGTCAGCACCATCGGGGTGCGCGAATACATCACCAGCGGCGCGAGCGCGAACTCCAGCCCGAGGCTGCCCGTGTTCGTGATCATCACGCTCCCGAGCGGGTCCTTCGGCGTCCCGAAGAGCGGCGTCCAGAGGTTGAGCACGAACTGCACGAAGCCGGCGAAATCGAGCACGAGGCCCGCGAGGACGCCCGGCAAGGCGCCCATGAGGCCCTTCATGCGGGCGTAGCTCGCGTCGCTGCCGTCGCGGACGCGCGCGACTTTGGCGGCCATCTCGCGCGCGAGGTCGACCGTCGATTTCCCCTCGGCTTCCTTGATCGTGACGCCCGAGAGGTCCTCGCCGGCGGCGTCGGTCGCGACCTGGAAGAAGAGCGACACGTGTTTTCGCGGGTAAATCCGGCCAAAACGCAGCAGGGCGTTGATCTCGGGATGCCGGCCGAACGCCGCGGCCACGGCGCGGCCCGTGAAGTGCGTGAGCGTCACGCGCACGCCGCTTTCCTTCGACAGCCGTTGGGTGAAGGCCAGGGCGCGCGTGACGTCGACCTCGAGCGCGCCGTAAACGCTCGGGTCCTTCGCCATCCGCCACGACCCGATCGCGAGCTTGCGCCAGGGCGAGATCCGCGCCGCCGGCAGGAGCTCGAGGTGCCGCTCGAGAAGGCTCATGCGAACGGCGCGCCGCCGAGGGGCATCACGAGGCGCACCGGCGGAGCGCGTTCGAAGCGCACGGTGTCGCCGTACTTGAGCTCCATGACGCCGTGCTGGCCGTCCATCGCGAGCAGCGCCTGGGGGCAGCGGTTTTCGATGAGGAGCGGCGCGCGCGCCGGATCGAAGATCGCGCCGTCGATCATCGGCGTCGGGCGGCTCAGCTTGTAGAGCTCACGGACGCGGAACTGGAAGAGGGAATCGTCCTTCGGCCGCATGGTGCCGCCCGCCGCCAGGATCGCCGCGGTGCTGCCGACGCCGGTCGCGATCCAGATGCCGCTCGAGCGGTGGACCTCGGCCTGGTCCTTGAAATTGAGGCGATACCGCGTCGTCGCGGCGGGGTTGGCGTTGGTGAACAGAAAGTCGTTGAGGATCGGCGCGGTCTTGACCTCGAGGCCGGTCTCGGCCTGGCGCACGACGGCGTGCAGGCGCTCGACGCGCAAGGTCCTCTGGCCGCCTTGGGCGATCGTCGCGATGAGGCGCTCGGGGTCGTCGGGGCCGGCGCAGCACAGATAGCCGACGCTCGACTCGGACGAGCGCACGCCGAAGAGGACGGTGTCGCCCGCCAGGTAATGCGAGGCGGCGAGCAGCGTGCCGTCGCCGCCGACCGTGACGACGGCATCATAGCCTTCGGTGGAGGTCTGGCTCCGCTCGTCGTCGCGGCTCACGATCTCGTAGTCGAGCTGGCTCGTCGCGAGGGCCTTTGCCATGCGGGCCAAGGTCGCGTAGTGCTCGGAGTGCGCGCGCTTGAGCCGCAGGATCGCGTCCGGGGACACGCGGCCCTGGGCGACGCGTTCCTCCACGGCGGGCCCGTGCAGCTCGAAATTCGTGGTCTTCTTTACGATCAGGATGCGCACGGCTACCGCCCGCTTAGGGCTGACGGGACGTCAGCCCTTTTCCGCCCCGCGGTCGTCCAAAGCCAGGTAATCCGGGTTCATCCAGATCTTCTGCTTCTTTTCCATCTCGTCGCGGATCTGCTTTTCCCAGAGGCTGAAGAGCTGGTAGCCCTCGGTGAAGCTGGCGCTTGCCGTCAGCTCCCGTTGCTTTTCCTTGTCGAACTTGGTCATGTCCGGCTCTTTTTTCGACTTGAGGCGTACGATGTAGTAGTTGCCGCGGACGTCGAGCACGGTGGGCGACACGTCGCCGACGGCGCGCAGGCCCGAGACCGCGTCGCTCACTTCCTTCGAGGAGCCGATGCCAGGGAGGTACTTGGTGTTCGCCGGGAGCTCGCCGGTCGCGGCCCAGGTGGCGCCGTCGACCGTCTTTTTCTCTTTGAGGGCGGCGAGGGCCTTGTCGGCCTGCTCTTTCGCGAGGAGCGGCCGCTTCTCTTTGCCGATGAGCGTCTCGGCGATCTTCTTTTCGGCGTCTTCGAGCTTGGTCGAAACGGCCGCCTTCTTGTCCTCGACCTTGATCACGTGGAAGCCGAAGGGCGTCTCGACGACGCCGGACACGTCGCCCTTGGCCATCTTGAAGGCGGCGTCGCTGAATTCCGGGACCATCGCTTCCTTGGCGAAAAAGCCCAGGTCACCGCCCGAGGTCTTGCCCTGGGGCTCGTCGGTATTCTGCTTGGCGAGCTCGGCGAAGTCGGCGCCCGGGGCCTTGACCTTGGCGACGAGGTCCTCGGCCTTCTTCTTGGCTTCCTCCTTCGTGCGCTTCGCGGCCTCGGGGGTGGCGTTGCGCGAGCCCTTGTATTGGATCAGGATGTGGCGCGCCTTGACCTGCTCGGCCTGGTTGAATTCCTTGGCGTTCTGGTCGTAATACTCCTTGACCTTCGCCTTGGTGGCGGCGTCGGCCAGGTACTTCTGCACTTCGGCCGGCGTGACGGTCAGCGTCACCTTCTGGGGGTCGTACTTGAGGTACTCGATGTCGAGCTTGGTCTCATTGAGCTTGTAGTCGATCTCGGCGGCCTTGGTGGACACGATGGCGGTCTCGGTCACGAAGCGGCGCATCTTCTGGACGGTGACGCTGCGGCGGACTTCTTCCATGAATGACGCTTCGGTATAGCCCTGGCCGGTGAGGAAGCTCTCGAACACGGTTTCGGAGAACTTGCCGTCTTCGCCGTGAAATTCGTTCTTGAGGAGGCCGAGGACCTCCTCGTCCGAGGCCTTGAGGCCCAAGTCGACGGCCTTGAGATACAAGGCGCGGTCGTCGACGAGCTCTTTCATGACATTATGAGCGAGGCGCAGCTGGCCGGGGTTGAACTGCTCGCCGAACTGCTTCTGGTAGCGGTCATAAGACATACGATACGCGCGGTTGAACTCGGCGCGGCTGATGATCTCGCCGCCCACTTCGCCGGCCGATCCGGAGATGCCGCCGCCCGAGCCGCGCAGGCGGCCGCGCGTCGGGTCGCAGACGCCGAAGAATGTCATCGCACCGAGGGCCGCGAGGAGGACGCCGTACGTCAGGGTGTTCTTCTGGAGTTTGTCTTTGTCGAGACCACCCTCGAGCGTCTTGTCCTTCCAACGGAGCATCCGCGGCATCCTTTCGTCTTGATTTATCGAGCAAGCAGAAGAATTCAAATCTACAACAACCAATCCTTAACCTGTAGCACGATCTGCCGGGCCGTGCTAATGACCATCAAGGCCAATGACGTCATCTTCCCAGAACCCCTGCTCGCCGCGCCTGCAATGGGTTTATTTATCTATTGTTCCGCTTAGTTAAATAGGAGAGCCCGCCATGATCTTCGACTGGTTCGCAGGTCTTTTCTCCAACGACCTCGGCGTCGACCTTGGCACCGCCAATACGCTCGTCTACGTCAAAGGAAAGGGCATCGTGATCAACGAGCCTTCCGTCGTCGCCGTGCGCCGTGATGGTCGCGGCGGGACCAAGATCCTCGCCGTCGGCAAGGAGGCCAAGGAGATGCTCGGGCGCACGCCCGGCTCGATCCAGGCCATCCGCCCCTTGAAGGACGGCGTCATCGCCGACTTCGAGATCACCGAGGCGATGCTGCGCCACTTCATCCACAAAGCGCACGACCGCCGCACCATGGTGAAGCCGCGTGTCATCATCTGCGTGCCCTTCGGCATCACCGAGGTCGAACGCCGCGCCGTGCGCGAGTCGGCCGAATCGGCCGGGGCCCGCGAGGTCTTTCTCATCGAAGAACCCATGGCCGCGGCCATCGGCGCCGGCCTGCCGGTCACCGAGCCGAGCGGGTCCATGATCGTCGACATCGGCGGCGGCACCACGGAAGTGGCCGTGATCTCGCTGGCCGGCATCGTCTATTCCAAGTCGGTCCGCGTCGGCGGCGACAAGATGGACGAGGCGATCGTCAACTACATCAAGCGCAAGCACAGCCTGCTCATCGGCGAGCGCAGCGCCGAGCAGCTCAAGATCGCGATCGGCACCGCCTATCCCGACGGCGACGTGCGGAAGATGCACGTCAAGGGCCGCGACATGATCGCCGGCATCCCGCGCACCATCGAGGTCAACTCGGAGGAGGTCCGGGAAGCGATCGCCGAGCCGGTGAACATCATCGTCGAAGCCGTCCGCGTCGCGCTCGAGCAGACGCCCCCCGAGCTGGCCGCCGACATCATGGACAAAGGCATCGTCCTCGCCGGCGGTGGCGCTTTGATCCGGAACCTTGATATCCTCCTCCGTGAAGAGACCGGCCTGCCGATCATGATCGCCGAAGACCCCCTGTGCGCCGTGGTGCTCGGGAGCGGCAAGGCCCTGGACCAGATCGACATTCTGAGCAAGGTGCGGCTGCACTGACGCCCGCACGCGCCTGACGGACCATCATGAGCGACCGCTACAAACGCCTGGCCCTGGTGGCGCTGATCGTCAGCGCGATCCTGTCGCCGTTCATCTTCTTCTCGTCGCCCCTCAAATCTTGGCAGAGCGCCAACCCCGCGGTGGTCATGCTGCAAAACGCCCTCTATCCCCTCGAGCGCGCCTGGCACGGCGTGACCGCGGGCATGAGCGGCTCGTGGGACCGCTACGTCGACGTCAGCGGCGCCTCGGACGAAAACCAGAAGCTGCGCACGAAGCTCGCCGGCATGCAGAGCCGCATCATGGATTATGAGGAGCAGGTCCTCGAGAACGACCGCCTGCGCCGCCTCCTCGGCTTCCGGAGCCGCTCCGAGAAGCGCCTGATCGCCGCCGAGGTCGTCGGCCACAACGACGACTCGCCCTTCCAGTCGATCCGCGTCACGCGCGGGATCGACGACGGCGTCAAGGTCGGCATGCCGGTCGTCGCGGCCGACGGCATCGTCGGCAAGGTGATCCGCAGCGGCTCGCACTTCGCCGACGTGCAGCTGCTCGTCGACTCCGACTTTCACATCGACGTGCTGCTGCAGCGGACGCGCGTACGCGGCGTCCTCTCCGGCGCGGCGCGGACGCACTGCACCCTCCAGCTCAACAAGCGCGTCGAGATCCGGATCGGCGACACGCTGATCACCTCCGGCATCGTCGGCGGCTTCCCGAAGGGCCTGCCGGTCGGCCGGGTCATGCGCATCACCTATGAGTCCGACAACGTCGCGCAGACGATCACCGTCGAGCCGTGGATCGACCACCGGCGCCTCGAAGAGGTGATGGTGATCTTCAACGAGGACAAGGAGCTCGCTAAGATCGTCGAGACGGCGGGCCCCGAGTGGCTCGACCAGGCGACGGCCAAGCCGGGGGGCGGCTGACCGGTGACCACGCCCGCCGCTCAGAACCTCACGCGCCTGCGCGGTGGCATGGCCACCTTCGGCCACTTCCTGATCCCGCGGCCCTACACGCGGCGGCTCTGGCTCGACCTGGTCTACCTGCTCGTGATCGGCGCCGTACACCACACGGTGTTGCCGTCGTTCACCCGCCACCTCTTCGTCATCGACCTGATGACGCCGTGGATCGTCGCGACCTTCGTCGTCGCCTCGCTGCCGCGCGCGGCCATCCTCGGCGGCTGCGCCGCGCTGATCCTCGAGACCCATTCGGCGGCGCCGGCGGGGCTCTACATCTGCGCCTACTGGATCATCGCGGTGGTGCTGCACCTGACGCGGTCGACGCTCTCGTGGCGCCACATCTTCCCCTGGCTCGTGACGCTCGCCTTGTCGGAGCTCTGGGTGATGATCTTCGAGTCCTTCGTGTCCGGCGTCAACGAAGGCGCCGTGCGCTTCGACCCGATGCACCTGGCGAAGCAGGGCCTGCGCCTGCTGACGTCGACGCTCGCGGGCCTCCTGATGGCGAAGCGCATCATCCGGGACGAGCCCTGGTCGGAGGGGCGGCACTGACATGCGGCGGCTCTTCCAGGAAAATCTGCGCGTCGTCGAGTCCCGCTTTCTGTGGGCCAACATCGTCGTCATCACCATCGTGTCGACGCTGCTGCTGCGGCTCTGGTACGTGCAGATCTACAAGGGCGAGTACTACCGCGAGATCTCGGAGAACAACCGGATCCAGTACATCGAGATCCCAGCGCCGCGCGGGATCATCTACGACCGCGACGGGCAGGTCGTCCTCGGCAACCGCCCGTACTTCGACCTGGTCTACATCCCGCAGTTCGTGAAGGACACCGACCAGACCTTCAAGATCCTCTCGCGGCTCCTGCACGTCCCCGTCAGCATCTTCGAGCGGCGTCTCAACATGGTGAAAGGACAGGCAAAATTTCTGCCCGTCAACCTGAAGCGCAACCTCTCGCTGCACGAAGTGGCGACCATCGAATCAAACAAAATATTTTTACCAGGGATCGACGTGGCCCAGGCGCCGCGGCGCGACTACAAGCCGGTGACGCCGTCGCACATGGTCGGCTACCTCGGCGAAATCGGCAAGAAAGAGATCCTGCAGAACAACGACGAGACCCCGGACAACCCCTACCGCGCCGGCGACCTGATCGGGAAGCAGGGGCTCGAGGCGCGCTGGGAGCGGCACCTGCGCGGCACCCGCGGCAACCGCTTGATCCAGGTGGACGCGTTCGGCCGGCAGATCGACTCGCTCGAGAAGGGCGCGACCTCGCTGCCCGAGGTACCGGCCGTGCCCGGCTCCGACCTGGTGCTCTCGATCGACCTGGACCTGCAGACCGTCGCGCGCGACGCCTTCAAAGGCAAGAACGGCGCCGTTGTCGCCATCGACCCGCGCAACGGCGAGATCCTCGCCATGGTGAGCGAGCCGGGCTACGACCCGAACGTCTACCAGAACGGGCTCTCCGAGGAAAAGTACCGGTCGCTCGTCGCGAACCCGTTCAAGCCCTTCCTCGACAAGACCACCGGCGGCGTCTTCATGCCGGGCTCGACCTACAAGGCCGTCGTCGCCATCGCCGGGCTGGAGGAGGGCGTCATCAATCAGAATTCCACCTTCTTCTGCCCGGGCCATTACACCCTCGGCGGGCGCGTCTTCCAGTGCCACCAGCACAGCGGCCACGGCACGGTCAACCTCCGGCGCGCGCTGATGAAGTCGTGCGACGTCTTCTTCTACAACGTCGGCGTCGAGCTCGGCGTCGACCGCATCGCCAAGTACGCGCAGATGTTCGGGCTCGGCGCCAAGCTCGGCGTCGGCCTCAACATGGAGATGCCGGGCCTGGTCCCGACGACCGCGTGGAAGAAGCTCACGCTGCGCCTGCCGTGGACGGCGGGCGAGACGCCGAGCGTCGCGATCGGCCAGGGCGCGATCAATATGACCCCGATGCAGATGGCCTCGCTCTATGCGACGATCGCCAACGACGGCAAGCAATTCCGCCCCCACGTCGTGAAGCGCATCGTCAACCGCATCGGCGAGACGGTGCTCACCGAGGAGCCGGAGCTCCTGCGCAACCTGACCGCGATCCGCAAGGACACCTGGCGCGCCGTCAAGGAAGGCCTGACCGCCGTCGTGATGGACAAGGAAGGCACCGGCAACAAGGCGCAGGTCCCCGGCATCTCGGTCGCCGGCAAGTCGGGCTCGGTCCAGGTCGTTTCATTGAGCAAAAACCAGGGGAAAAAGCAGGCCAACGTCAGCATGGAGTGGCGCGAGCACGCGATGTTCACCGCCTTCGCGCCGACCGAGGCCCCCGAGATCGCGATCGCGATCGTCTCCGAGCACGACGTGAAGAGCGGCGGGGGCGCCTCGGCGGGCCCGATCGCCGGCAAGATCCTCAACGCCTACTTCGACATGAAGAAAAAGCGCGGCCTGGCGGCGGCCCAGGGCCGCATAGCTGTGAAAGACGAGAGCACCAAGGGAGGGCGCGATGTCCGCAATAACTGACGGCAAGGACGGCATCTCCCTCATTCCCACAGGCGAGATCCGCGAGAAGAAATCGATCAACACCCGGATCCTGATCGTGCTGTGGATCGTCGGGCTGGTGCTCGGGACGATCAACCTTTATAGCGGCAGCGCCGGCGGCGCGCTGTTCTACACGCAGCTCAAGCACATCGCGCTCGGCTTCGTGCTGTTCGTCTTCTGCGGCTGGGTCGTGCAGCCGCGGCACCTGCAGGCGTACGCCTACTGGCTCTACGGGCTCGTCTGCGCGCTGCTCGTCGCCGTGCTGGTGCTCGGCCGCGTCGGGCTCGGGGCGCAGCGCTGGCTCAACCTGGGTTTCATGGGGCTTCAGCCCTCGGAGCCGGCCAAGATCATCGTCGCGGTGATCTGCGCGCGCTTCTTCAACGTGTCGAAGCTCAATCACCCGTACCGGATCCGGGACCTGTGGCCGCTGCTGGCCATGGTGGGCGTGATCTTCGGGCTGATCATGCCGCAGCCGGACTTCGGGACGGCCGGGATCTGCCTGATCATCGCGGCGACTCAGATCTGCTTCATGCGCCTCGACAAAAAATCGATCGCGATCGTCACGACCATGGTGGCGGCGTGCGCGCCGATCCTGTGGTTTTTCGTCCTCCGTGACTACCAGCGGGCGCGGATCGTCAACTTCCTCGACCACGACAACGACCTCAAAGGCTCCGGCTACAACGCCTTGCAGTCGCTCGTCGCGATCGGCAGCGGCGGGCTCAACGGCAAGGGGTTCATGCAGGGGACGCAGACGCAGCTCTCGTTCCTGCCGATGTCGCACACGGACTTCGCCTTCGCCGTATTCGCCGAGGAGCACGGCTTCCGGGGGGCGGTCGTGCTGGTGCTGCTGTTCGCGGCGATCGCCTACGTCGCGCTCGAGATCGCGCGCCAGGCGAAGGACACGTTCAGCGCCCTGCTCGCGGTGGGGCTCGCGGCCTTCATCTTCTTCGAGTGCGCGATCAACATCGCGATGGTGCTCCGGATGTTCCCGATCGTCGGGATCCCGCTGCCCTTGTTCACCTACGGGGGCACGATCATGCTCATGGTAAGCGCGGCCCTCGGACTCCTGGTGTCCGTGGACCGCGACAACCTCGGCCTGCACAAGAGGGCGGCGTCGCTCCGCCGCGGCGGCTGAGCCCCGGCCGGACTGCGCGTCCGCCGGGCCTTCAGTGCTTCGTGCGCTTCACCTTGGCCCCGCCGGGCTTCCGCTTTTTCGCCGCCGCCTTGAGCGCCGGCTTTTTACGGGGGGCCCCGGCCGGCCGCTCGCGGGCCCGCTTCGCGTCGATGCGCTCCTGCATCGCGTCGCCGAGCTCCTCGAGGAGGTCGTCGCTTATCTGGTCCTTGCACTTCGGGAAAAGCTCGCCCTCCTCCTCCCGGACGTGGTGGTGGATCAGCTCCTCGAGGACCGTGACCTTGGCGTCGAAGGATTCGTCCCGCGCGTCGGCGCCGAGGAGCTTCCGGACGAGCATCTTGACGGCCGCGTGCTCCTCCAACGACTCGAGGACGAGCTTCGGATCCACGACCTTCGCCGCGGGGTAAAAGAGCTTTTCCTCGAGCTCGGTATGCAGAAGCACCCGCTCGAGCAGCGTGCCGAGGGCATGCTCCTTGGCCTTGAAGGCTTTGGACCCGGCGCCGTGGATCTCGGCGAAGAGCGCCTCGACCTCGCGGTGCTGGGTGGTGAGGATCGCGATGGCGTTCTTGGGCTCCTTGGCGTTCTGGCCGACGCCGAGCGCCTTGCTGACGGCGCTCATGCCGTCCTTGATAAGCTCTACGGGTTGCATGGATTTCGTTCCTCCTGCGGGGTTCTTCGCTTCGGCTGCGCGTCGGCGCGAGCATGAAGCGTGCCACGCGGTCGAGCTTGGTGGGCGAGGCGGTCTACGGCCGGGCGGGATCCGGGATATGGTGCGAGATTCAGACAGGAAGTCTCGACTTCGCGACAGCCTGCAGCGTTCTGCCGCCCGCTGTCGCCCGGCCTTCACTTTGGCCGCCGCCTTGCATTGTCGGGGACATCAGGAGGCCACCACTATGATGAGCAACAAAGAGCTGGTCGAGCGCCTTACCGCGCTCACCCACCTCGACATCGACGCTATTCTCGCCCACGACCAGGCGCTTTCCGCACTCGAGGCCGGCAGCCTGCATCGCGCGCTCGAGGCCTGCAAGGAAGACCACGTCCGCCACATCGAGGCGCTGAGCCATCTGCTGTTCAACCACGGCGGCAAGCCGCCGGCTTTCGCCGCGGATTTGAAGGGACTTTTGCTCGAGGGCATGACGGCCGTCATGAGCCAGGTCGGCGCGCGCACCGCCCTTTTGGCCCTGGTGGGCAGCGAATCGCTGACGGTCTCCGGCTATAAGGCGCATGCGGCGGCGGCGCTGCCCGCCGACGTGCGCGCCATCGTCGAGCGCGGCCACGAGGATGAAAAGCGCCACCTGGCCACGGTCAAGGCCGCACTGCGGGAGCGCCTGCCGGCGACGCTGCGCGCGAAGGCGCCGGCGGACGGGGAAATCCGGGTCTAAATCCGGCGCGGGACTCCGGCATGACGTTTGCGTATGTCCGGACGGATGTCGGAGACCGCCGCCCGTACCGGGAGCACTACATGGAGATCTTCCAGCCCCGCCGGCGCGAGCGCCGCGCGATTCCGGCGCACAGCGCGCTGAACGACGCCCGGGCCCGGCTACAGCAGGACGTGCGCGTCCTCGCCCACGAGATCGGTGAACGCCACTGGCGCCGCCACCTCGCCCTGGAGGTCGCGGGCGGCCATGTCGAGCGCAGCTTCGCGAAAGCCGGATTGGCGGTCGAGCAACACGGCTACCTGGCCGGCATCAAGCCCTGCCACAACGTCATCGGCGAGATCCGCGGCCGCGCCCTGCCCGACGAGGTCGTCGTCATCGGCGCCCATTACGACTCCGCCCGGGGAACCCCCGGCGCGAACGCCAACGCCAGCGGCGTCGCCGCGCTCCTCGAGCTGGCGCGCCGGCTCCGCCGCCGGTCGCTGGCCCGGACGCTGCGCTTCGTCGCTTTTGCGACCTCCGAAGGCGCCTTCCACCTCGGCGTCCCGCGCGGTAGCCGCGTCTACGCGCGGCGTTGCGCCGAGCGCGGCGAAAACGTGCAGGTGATGATCAGCCTGGAATGCCTCGGCTACTTCCCGCTCCGCGCCGCCGCCGCGGCCCAGCTCGCCGCCGCCGACGGCACGCCGCGCAGTCCCGAAGGCGGTGCCCCGTCCCGGCGCGCCGCCACCGTCCACAAGCTCATCCACCCGGCGGACCGCCGCCCCGTCGCGCTCGTCAGCAATCTGAGGTCGCGCCGGATTCTGCGCGTCGCCCAGGCGGCGTTCGGCGGCGGCACCGAGTTTCCGTCCTGTGCCCTCGCCCTCCCCGGCCCCCTCCCCTACGGGCGCCCGTCCGACCACCGCTCCTTCTGGAAGGAGGGTTACCGGGCGCTGATGGTGACCGACGCCGCCTGGCTCCGGTATCCTTACTTTCATTCGCCGGACGACACGCCGGAAAAACTCGACTACGCCGCCCTCGCAGCCGTCGTGGCCGGGATCGAGGCGGTAGTCATGGAGCTTGGAGGAGCGTTGCTTTTGGACGATTTGCTGCACTGAAGCCGGGCACGAGCGGCACCCGCCGCAGCCTATCCCCGCATCGCTTTCGTCAAAACCCGGTCGAGCGTCGACGCAAACGCCTGCTTCGCCTTGGCATCGAATGGCCGCGGGCCGCCCGTAATCCCCCCCGCGTCGCGCAAATCCTGCATGAAGTTGCGCACCGACAACCGCTCCCCGATCGAAGCCTCGGTATGGAGGTCGCCGCGCGGGTCGATCACCACCACCCCTTTCGCCACGAGCAGCGCCGCCAGCGGGATGTCCTGGGAGACGCAGACGTCGCCGGTCACGGCTTGCTCCACGATGTAGGTGTCGGCGACGTCCGGCCCGTGACCGACGATGGTTTGGCGCAGCGTCGGCAGCGGGGGCAGCTTGATCGCCTTGTTGGCGACGAAGACGGTCTCCAGGCTCAAACGCTGGGAGGCCCGGATGATCAGATCTTTCAGGTCGCCCGGCAGGGCGTCGGCATCGATCCACAGGCGCAATCGGCATCCCCCTTGTGTCGGGGGTACAGTCCTTGATATCCCTTGGGGCGGTCAACGAGCGCTTGCGACCTCCGCGTCCGCCGAAAGGTAAGCCATGAAATCCATTAGAGAAGTTCTTGAGGGCATCGCGGCCGATCCGAGCGGCGCCGAGGCCCAGCGGCACGCTTACCACGGCCTGACCCCCGAGCAGTGCGCCCGCCTCCAGGCCCGAGACGTCCGCACGTACACCGGCAAAGTCCGCGACGTGGTGTTCCGTGGCGACGAGCTTTTCATCGTGCACTCGGACCGGCTCACGGCCTTCGACAAGCTGATCAGCATGGTGCCATACAAGGGCACGATCCTGACGGCAATCTCGGAGTTCTGGCTCCAGGAAGCGGCGAAGGTCGTCCCGACGCACTACCTCTCGCGTCCGGCCGAGCGCGTGCTCGCGACGCGGAAGACCGTGCCGTTCAAGATCGAGGTCGTGGTGCGCGGCTTCATCGCCGGCAGCCTCCAACGCGCTTACGCCAACGGCGATCGCACGTTCTGCGGGGTGCGCCTGCCGGAAGGCCTCGTCGCCTATGGCCGCCTGCCCGCGGCGATCATCACCCCGACCACCAAAGCCGCGGCCTTCGAGCACGATGAAGGCGCCTCGCCCGAGGAGCTCGTGCGCCACGGCGTCTGCACCCGCGCCGAGTGGGACCAGATCGCCGCGCTCGCCTTGACGCTGTTCGCGCACGGCCAGACGGTCTTCGCCCGGCACGGCTGGATCCTCGTCGACACCAAGTATGAATTCGGGCGCGCGCCCGACGGCCGGATCCTCGTCATCGACGAGGTCCACACGCCCGACTCGAGCCGCCTCTGGACCGCGGCGACCTACGACGCCCGCAGAGAAGCCGGCGAGGCGCCCGAGATGCTCGACAAGGAGACCGTCCGCCGCTGGCTGATCGAGCAGGGCTACAGCGGCGAGGGCCCGGTCCCCGTCGTTCCCGTCGACCGGCTGCTGGCGCTCGCCCGCCTCTATCTACACGTCGCGGAAACCTTGACCGGCAAGCCTTTGATGACGGACGGCGCCGCGGGCCTGCCGGTCGACATCGAAGGCCTCGCCTTCCGATGACCGTCGCGTTGCGCCCCCTCCGCAAGGACGACGCTGCGCGCATCTTCGCGTGGCGGCTCGAGCCCGTGACGCAGCGCTACAATCCCCTGGAGCCGCTGACCTACGAAGAATACCTGGTGCGCACCGCCGAGGAAGGCAGCGACCTCGCCGACGCCCGGCTCTCGGGCTGGCGCTGGATCATCGAGGCCGACGGCGAGGCCGTCGGCAGCGTGTCGCTGAAAAACGCCAGCCCGCGAATGGCCGGATCCTGACGCCCCGCCCTCAGCGCGCCTGCCCGGCCAGCATCGTCAGCAGGGGGAACCGGCGCGCGTCCGTTGCCAGTCCCGCCAAATACGCCGTTTCCGTCAGGCGGCCCAGCCGCTTGTCGCGCGCCATGGAGTTCTCGTTTTCCGCCGTCGCCTCGATCAGCTTTTCCATCGCCTTGTAGACCTCGGCCTTCTCGAGCCCCCAGGGTCCGAAGCGCCCTTCGCCCAGCGCCCAGGCCTCGTGGAAGACCGCCGACAGCATCGGGATGTCGCCGAACAGGTCGCCGTTCCGGCGCAGCCCGCGCGCGGCGCAGAGCGTGTTGATCACGACGTTGAAGAGCCATTTGCGGCGGGCGGCCTTGAGGATCCCCTGGTGCCAGACGAAGACCCCGGGCCGGTCGAGGAGCAGCCGCTCCGCCGCGGCCGGCTCGCCCCGGCCGTCGAGGGGCCCGAAGGCGACCTCGCCCGTCCTGGAGCGGACGGCGTAGCTGTGGTTGGTGAACGAGGTGGCCGCGTCCTGCGGGCCGGCGGGGGCATCGAGGGCCGAAACGCCGAAGGTCGAGTAGCCGAGCCGCCACGCCAGATCGGGCCGGCGGGCCGCGGCGGCGCGCACGAGGTCCTCGACGGCGCCGTTCACGACGGGAATGAGCGGCGTCCCGGGCGCGAGCTCCGAGGCCCAGCCGAAGGCCGCCTCCAGGTCGAAGGCCTTGACCGCCACGAAGGCGAGCGCGGCGGCCCGCCAGACGTCCTTCCCCGGGGCGCGGCAGCAGACGAGCCGCTCGGCGCCGCCCGGATAGGCGAGGCGCGCCGTGAAGGCCGTCGGGCCCTGCCGGCCGACATAGCCGGGGAGGAAGCCACGCTCCTCCAGAGCCGCCCCGAGGAAGGCGGCGACCGCGCCGGTACCGATGATGATTGCCTGCATGCCGGGGACCCCCGACCCATTCTAACGGCTCGGGAGTGCTCCGGAAAGACTGGAATAATTTAATAATGTCCCGGCCGCCTTCAAGGGAAGCCCGCGGCCGGACGATAGTGGTTCGATGTCTAGGGAGGCTCCCATGGCCGAGACGCAAACCTCGAAGCCGCCACGCTTTAGTGAAACCCTCGCGATCATGGACGACCAGACCTGGATCTGGTCGCTGGCGACGCAGCAGCTCGAATTCCTCGGCATGGCCCACGTCCGGCTGCCGTCGACCGTGCCGATCCGCCAGAGTTGGGACCGGCTCCGCGACGCCGCCCGGATCATCATCCACTGGGAAGCCAAGGGCCGGAGCGGTGGCGCCGTCATCGAGGAGATCCTCGACGTCCAGCCGAACTTCGACGTCGGCGAGCGCGTCGTCATCCTCACCACGAATCCGACCCACGAGGACGTCGTCTACTTAAGCGAGCTCGGCGTGCGGCGCATCGTCCGCCTGCGCAACCGCGACAAGGACCTGATTCAGGGGGGCCGCGAGCTCGACCTGCACCTGACGGCGGAGCCCGAGAGCGACCGCAAAGAGATCGCCTGGCGGAAGCTCCTCTACGTCCTCGACACCCTGCCCGAACAGGTCAGTCCCGAGGCCATCAGCCGGATCGAGGGCGGCGTCCGGAAGCTCAAGCCCGACGAGTTCACGGCGCGTTACCTCGACGCGCTCGCCGTCGTCGCGATGCTCAAGGACGACGACGAGAGCGCGGTCCGCGGCTGGTACGCGGCGCTCGACAGGAATCCGAACTACTACCGCACCTACCACAACCTCATCCGCTTCTACCGGCGGCGGGGGAAGCTGGAGGACGCGCTCGCGCTCATGCAGAAGATGCAGGAGCTCAACAAGTCGAGCATCTCGCGCCTGGTCGGCATGGGCGAGATCCAGATGCAGCTCCTCGACGCCGGCAAGGCCGAGTTCTATTTCAAGTCGGCGCTCGACCGGGACCACTACTGCAGCGGCGCCTTGAACGGCCTCGCCGAGATCCGCTTCCACCAGGGCAACCTCGAGGAGTCGCGCCTGCTGCTCGCGCGCTCGCACCTGGGCTTCAAGGCGGCGTCGTCGCTCAACCAGCAGGGCATCGAGATGGTGCGGCGCAACAAGTTCGAGGATGCGCTCGAGCACTACACGCGCGCGCAGTACGTCCTCCCCCACCAGGACAAGGGACCGCTGCTCTTCTACAACATCGGCCTGTGCTACGCCCGCTGGGGCAAGCACAAGATGGCGCAGGAGTTCCTGAAGATCGCGCTCATCAAGGAGCCGACCTACCGGAAAGCGCAGAAATTGCTGGAGCAGGTCGACCTCAAATACGCCTCGAACAACCCCGTCGAGATCGAGGACGTCGCCTGAGGCCCTGGGGGGCCGGCTCAGCGCTTGAGCTGCATTTCGTCCCAGTTGTACGTCGTCGGAAGCTTGCCGGCCTGGCGCACGAGCACGGCCTGCTGGTTGCGCAGGTACTGCACGACGTTCTTCGAATGGGGGTCCTGCTTCAGGCGGTCGATCTCCGACTGGATGTCGTTGATCCGCTCGACGTCGTTCTCCTTCGAGTAGATCTGATCGAGGATCCCGTTGAAGTCGGCCTTTTCCTGCTCGTTGAGGCCGGTCGTGTTCGCATAGCGGTGGTACTGGTTCAACTTCATCGGGTCGGTGTCGACGACGACGCTGCCGTCGTCCTTCTTCGCCGTCACCACGCCCGGCTCGGTGTAGATGCCGGATTTCGGGACCAGATCGCCGATGTGCGCCATGACGCCTCTCCTTACGCTCGAGGTTAACGGGCCTTGCTTTCGTGGATCGAGAACTCGCGGGGTTTGATGTTGAACGTGTTCATCAGGAAGTGCATCTCGCCGCGCACGTAGCGCGCCAGCGTTTGCTGCGCCGGGTCCTTGTCGAGCTCGCTCAGGATGCCGCTGAGCTTCTCGACGCGTTCCTTCGGGTCCTTCGACTCGTCTTTCGCGCCGTCGATGATCTCGTTCAGGCGGGCGCGCGTGTCCTCGTTGAGGCCGTTGACGATGCCGTTGCGCGTCTGGTCCTGGACGACCTTCAGGTCCGAGTCGAGGTTGAGGGACCCGCTGAGCTCGTCACGGCCCTTCACCACGGCCAGGGTGCCGTTGCGGATGAAGACCGAGTCGCCGATGCGGATACTCATGGAATGCGGACCTCCCCTGACCTGACTCCATGATAAACATCTCCGCTCCGAGGCACAAGATGCTGATATTAGATACTTTTTTCCCACGCCCTCAGGCAGAATTTGCCGAGCGGTTCAAGAAAGCCATAAAAGATGCCGAAAGGTGGTTAGTAGAGCGGAGGTTACGATGCCATGAGCAAGTTGATAAGCCTGCGGGGTTACCGAGCCAAGAAAAGACAGGGCTATCTGGCGCGTTACAACGCCCGGATCGACCGCATCATCGAGATTTTCGTCGAGACGCACATCGACGTCACCCTGGGTGAGATGCAAAGCCTGTATATGGCGGGAAGCCTGGCTCCCGCCCCCGAAGCCTGGGATTATGTGCACTTCCGCGAGACCCTCGCCGAAGTGCTCGACGAGGTCTTCGGGAAGGTCCTGTACGAGCAGCTGACCGCTCAGTACTGGTTCGATACGCGCATGATGTCCCAAGACGAGGTCATCGAGCGCGCCCTTCGCAGCTACATCATGGAGCAGTGCGAATACGCCGTCACCGGCGTCTGAGCCCTTGGCCCCCAGGGACTCTACTTCGACTCGGCGATCGATGCGGCCTTGGCCTGTGCGACCTTACCGACTTCCAACGGCACGTCGGATGCCGTCACGAAGCCTTCGGCGATTTCGCGCAACGCCGTGACCGCCATCTTGTTCTTGGTCTTCACGAGAGGCTCGTCGCCGCCCATGAGCTGGCGCGTCCGTGACGCCGCGACCGTGACCAGGGCAAACCGGTTCTCGAGCACGTTCAGGCAGTCCTCGATCGAAACCCGCGCCATGCAGCACCCCTTTTCCAAATAATTCCCGGCCACTCCGCTTGACTGCAGCCTATCCTTGGGTTTTCCAAAGGACCTTGCTAGCATGGGCGCCAGGATCTGAGTAGATCGCTGAATTTAGCCTCAAATGCAAGCGCCATCAAGCGTTTGCCGGTTTAGGAGGACATTTCGTGGCGAAATACCTGGCGGCAGCCCTCCTGGGCGCGGCGGCGGCGGGGCTCGTGGCCTGCGGCGGCGGCGAAACCAGCGAGCGCCGCGATCCGGTCATCCCGGTGGTGGCCGACCGGCGGGCGCCAGCCACGTACACCCTGGCCGACCCCTCCTGCCAGCAGGCCTCGGCCCCGGTGGCGCTCACCCACGCCTCGGTGCGCGCCTGGAACGGCGACCAGATCGAGACCCACCGGGTCACCCTCGACGGGGTGTCCTCGAAGGCCTCGCTCGGGAGCGCCGCGGTGTCCGAGACGACCTACGACGACGTCTACGAGCGCGCCTGCGACGTGGACAAGGGCGAAGGCCATTACTGCGACGACAAGAGCGGCGCCGAGCAGGGCTGGGTGAACGCGCACGCGCTGACGCCGCTGCGCATCTGCCGGGACGACTTCGACTACGGCCGCACCAGCTACGAGGGCGTCGCGCTCGCGAGCATCCACTACATCCAGACGGCCCAGTCCCGGTACAAACAGCTCGCCCCCGGCAACACCGACCTGCCCACGATCAAGTTGTCGGTGCTGCCGGAGTTCATCGACTACTACGACAACTTCCCGCAGCGCGACGGCACCAAGGTCCGCCTCAAGACCTGGATCACGCACAACAGCGCGCACTTTCAGTCGCCGCCCATGATCGCGGTCTTTCCGGAAGCCGCCGAGGACGCGCGCTCCGCCAAGGGCTTTTTCTGGGAGTCCCAGTTCGTCCTGGCCCACGAATACGGCCACCACATCGACTTCACCCGCAACGGCATGCTGCTCTCGCAGATGGGCCTGCGCTGGATCCCGTTCGAGCACCGGTTCTTCGACGAGTACGCGTTCGACATCGGCGGCGCCGGCACGTCCGACCGGGCGCAGGTGCACGGCGCGGTCGGCGAGACCTTCGCCGACATGACGGCCTTTTACGCCGAGGGCGGCACCGGCGCCTCGCTCCGCGGCCTGCCCTGCTTCGGCATAAACCGCGATATCGCCAACGCCAACTTCCTGAACGGCGACAAGAAGGCGCTGACGGAGGACCGCTTCGACCTGGTCCTCGGCAAGACCCAGGAAGACGACAAGCCCTGCGGCCAGCCCCAGTACCGCGACATCCACATCATCGGCGCCATCGTCGGGCACGCGCTCGACCAGGCGTTCGCGCGGCTGACGGCGTCCACGGCCACGCTCGTGCCGGGCAGCGCCGACGACATCGACCAGCGCTACCGGCTGACGATCGCCTGGATGGACAAGTACGTGAAGGCCTCCCGGGCCTTGGCCCTCGACCAGAAGGGGTCGGCCTGGCTCGAGCCGATCGCGACCGCGCTCGAAGGCGTCGCCGACGACTTCCTCGGGACCTTCGCCCTGCGCGACGACGGCCACGAGACGGCGGGCGTCGTGCGGAAGGACCTCTGCAAAATCCTCAAAGAGGGCTTCCCGGTCATGCCGGCGCCGCCCTTCGCGCTGACCGGCGGCGCCTGCGGCTGACCGTTTTCAGGCCCTCCGCTTCTTCCGCCCCCCCTCTTCCGTGGTCTGAATGCCGGCGGCCGGGCACCCTCGGAGGAGCGAAAGGGGGGCGAAGCGGAAGGGATAGGCGCAGGGCTGTTGCAAACCCCCAGGATTGTGTAAAGTACCGTAACCCTTTACGCAATTTCTGAATGGGGCGGACCTTGGCCAGGCCCTCGCAAGTCGTGATCTCGGTCCTCGTCGGCGCCCTCGGGCTCGCCGCGGCGGGCGGCGCCTGGGCGCAGGCTCCGGCGCCCGGCGGCCAACCCAAGGCGGCGGCCGGCCAAAAGCCGAAGCCCGGGCCCCAGGCCAAAAAGAAGAAGAAAAAGAAGAGCGACGAAGGCGACTGGATCGAGGGCACCGACGCCAAGGGCAAGACCGGCCGCAAGGGCGCCGTCAAAGGCATTCGCGGCCAATTCGAGGCGGCCCAGCAGCTTTACGAGCAGGGGAAATACGAGCAGGCGCTCTACGCCTTCGACGCGATCGTGCGCAAATACCCGGACCATGAGCCGGCGCGGGTGCAGCTGGCGAAGACGCTTTACCGGCTGGACCGCATCAAGGACGCGTTCGGCGTCTTCTCGCACATCGACCCGCAGCACCTGGACCCCGAGACGAGCTACGAGTACGGCTGGTCCTTCTACATGGTGAAGCAATATCAGGGCGCGCTCTACGGCTTCCAGCGGGTGCCGAAGGGCCACGCGCTCTTCGACCTCGCGAACTATTACGGCGCGATCTGCGCGATCAAGCTCAAGAAGTACGAGGACGCGGAGGACATGCTCGAAAAGGCCGTCGTCCTCCCCGACAAGCTCGCGAAGAGCCGCACCCTCTACATCAAGCACGTCCAGGCTCTGCGCCTCATGAAGGAGCGGGGAACGCTCGCCAAGGAGCGCAGCACCGAGCTCGATCAGCTCAACAAGGAGCTCGCCAAAGAGAAGGGCATGGCCAAGGGCGACCCGAACGGCACGGCCGCGAAGTCGGACAAGCCGGTGGGCTACGTGCACCAGGGCCTCAAGGCCGTCGACCGCTGGGCGCAGGTCACCTACTCCGCCGAGCACCAATACAAGGACAACCACGGGCTCAAAGAGAGCAACTACGACGCCAAGGTCGGCGCGCTCGAGCTCAAATCCGGCCCGCTCCTACCGATCCCGGGCATCCGCCAGGGCAAGGACCGCTTCGCGGCCGTCGGCCTCGGGCTGGCGCTGGCCGCCGAGGACCGCGTCGAGCACGGCAAGGAGCAGCGCGTGCTCGTCGACGAGACGAACGCGGATCTGACGCGCGTCGCCGCGAAGGACCTGGGCGTCACCGACACCAAGTCGGGCGACGTCGCCGCCGAGCCCTGGATCGAGTTTCCGCTGCCGGAAGGCGTGTGGATCTCGACGGGCGGCAGGCTCGCCTTTCACTACCCGAATTTCGAGCGCGGGCAGCGCACGGGCAGCCGCGAAGGCTACGCCTCGGTCGGCGGCAAGGTGACGCTGTGGCACTACGCCGGCGAAGTCGGCTACGCCGAGATCCTGAGCCCGCGGACCAAGCCGACGATGACGGTCGTCCACGGCTCGGCGTCCGCGGGCGTCGACCTGCCGAGCAAGCTCTCCGCCACCCTCGCCGTCAAGCACGAGATCAACGACTACGTCGACGAGGCGGCGAGCATCGACGGGCCGGACGCGATCACGCGCGCCGAGCTCACGGTCGTCCAGCTCCTCCCGGCCGGGATCTCGGCGTCGGCGCTCGGCTCCATCGAGGCCGACCAGAACTATCTGTTCCACGACATCCAGACCTTCGGCCAGGTCTCGGCGGACGGCCAGGTGATGACGGGCAAGCTCTCGCTCGGCTTCACGCCGCCAATCCTGCCCTGGTTCACCGCCTCGGTCTCGCAGCTGATCCAAAAGACGAAGTGGAGCCTCGGGAACGAGGCGGCCCGCGACCCGTTCGAGCTCAACGTCGTCGACTACGTCGAGAAGTTCGTCGGCACCGTCGGCGTCAACCTGGCCTTTTGAGGGGGAGAAAACCGTGGCCGACGTGGAATGGCTCAGGCACCTGGCGCTCGCCCGCGGCGGCGGCAACGCGCTCGCGCCGGACGACCCCGCGGCGGTGGAGCGGCTCGCGGCGGCGCGAGTCGCCGGCGCGATCCACGAGCTCTACGAGGAGGCCCAGGAGGCCTGCGCCGTCTTCAACGACCATGCGCGCGGCGTCCGCGCCGTCAACCACCTGCCGCTGCCGGCGCGCCCCGACGGGGGCATGGGTTTCATGCTGCTCATGGGCCGCGTGCAGCTGATCCTCGAGGCCAGGGGGCAGACGCTCGAGGCGACGCTCGTCAACGTCGACGGCTACGTGCGGCAGGCCAAGGCCCTGCACCGGTTTCTACCCCTCGTCGACCCGTTCGGCTCGCTGGCCTGGTCGATGGATAACGCCTTGCTAATGACCAATGAGCTGATTATTAAGAGATTGTTCGAGGATCTGGCGCGCGCCGCGCTGGCCTGACGCCCCCCCCGACCCGAGGAAGGCCCAAAGCCCATGAAGTTCGTCTTCGCCGAGAAAGACCCGGCCAAAGTGCTCGCCGCGATCAAGACCACGATGGGCGACCGCAAGCTCGGCGAGATGGTGAGCTTCAACATGACGGGCGGCAACCTCGACGTCGTCATCTCGAAGATGGGCACCTCGACGATCTCGTTCAAGCAGAGCGACTCGCCCGCCGGGCTCGAGTACACCCTCGCCACCGAGAAGATCGCCTTCACCCACAAGCCGTTCAAGGACGACGTCACGAAGAAGATCATCAAAGTGATCGAGACCTCCGGGGGCAAGCGCGTCGGCTGACGCATTCCGAAGGGGGATGGCGTGACCGAGGCAGGAATCACTTATACGAACGTGTGGCACCGCGAGCTGGCGCGCGAGATCGACCGCCTGTCGACGGAGCGCTTCCACGTCGCCGCCGTCGCCTTGATGGAAACCGCCGGCCGCGGCGTGGCCGAGATCGTCGAGCAGCGGCTCGGGCCGGAGCACGAAGGCGCGCCGGTGCTGGTGCTCGCGGGCCCCGGCAACAACGGCGGCGACGCGCTGGTCGCGGCCCGCTACCTGTTCGACGCCGGCTTCGACGTCCGCGTCGTGCTCGTCGCGCGCGCCGACGACGACGGGCGCTCCGAGCTCTGCGCCCGCCAGCTGGCCGCGGTGCGCGCCCTCGGGGTCGCCGTCGAGGCCTACGCGCCCGGGTGCCTCCTCGACCTGCAGAGCCCCGTCGTCGTCGACGGCGTGCTGGGGCTGGGCTTCAAAGGGCCGCTCGAGTCCGGCTCGGCGATCGCCCGCGCCCTGAAAGAGGCGGACGGGCTGGGCGCGCGCCTCGTGATCGCCGTCGACCTGCCGAGCGGCCTCGACTGCGACTCGGGCGAGGAGCAGGAGGTCCCGCTTGCCGCCGACGTGACGGTCACCTTCGGCGCCCTCAAGCCCGCCCACGCGCTGGCGCCGGCGCGCGACGCCTGCGGCGAGGTCGTGAGCCTCGGCATCGGCTTCCCGCGGGCGGCCGAGGATGCGGCGGAGGCCGTTCACAAGGCGTGTTTCGTGCTGCCCCAAGCGAAGGAGCTGATCCGCATCAGCCCCTGGGACGAGCTGCCGCGCAGCGCCCACAAGTATGACCGCGGCCATGTGCTCGTCATCGGCGGCAGCCCGGGCAAAGCCGGGGCGCCGATCCTCGCAGGCCTCGCGGCCCTGCGCGCCGGCGCCGGCTGGGTGACGCTCGCGATGCCCGACGCCGCGGCGCTGACGCTGACGGGCGAGGTTCCGCCGGAGCTCACCTTCGAGCACCTGTTCGACGGCGACGAGCTCAACGCGATCAACCTCGAGGCGTTCCTCGAGGAACGCAAGGTCAAGGCCGTGGTCGTCGGCCCGGGCACGATGGTGAATCCGATCTCGCCCGAGGTCCTCGCCGTGCTGCGCGACTTCTCGCAGGAGCGCGACGGCTTCGTCCTCCTCGACGCGGCGGCGACGCACGGGATGTACGAGCAGCTCGCGCACGCTCCGGGCGACCCGGGCAAGTGGCTGCTGACGCCGCACCCGGGCGAATGGCGGAAGCTCGGGGCCGCCTTCGACTTCGCGCCGCTTTGCCCCGCGGGCCTGGCGAAGGCGCGCGGCCTGGCCCTGGCGATGGGCGTGACGCTCGCCTATAAGAACGCCACACCGGTCGTGATATCGGGGGTCGAGGGGACGCCGGGCTTCGTCGTGACCGAAGGGACGCTCGCGCTCGCGCGCGCCGGCTCCGGCGACGTCCTCGCCGGCGTCGCCGGCGCGCACGGGGCCGCGGGCCTGCCGGCCCTGGTCGCGGCGCTGCGCAGCCAGGTGGCGGTCGCCTGGGCGGCGGTGATCGCCGGCGAAGGCGTCGGGGAGCACGCGGTGCTGGCGACGGACGTCATCGCGTCGCTGGGGAACATTCTGAGGATGCTCGACGAGCGCTGAACGGCGCCGACGCTTTGGGGCTTAGGCCTAAGGCCGGTCGGCGTCGACGCCGGCCCGAGGTCGGTCAGTGCGCCACGGTCTTCCCGCGATACTGCGGCTCGCCTGAGCCGCCGCTCGGCGCGTTGTCGAAGAAGGCCCCGGGAAGCGCGTCCTCCAGCGCCCCGAGCTTGAGCTCGACGTGGTTGTCGCCCGCGACTTTCCACTCGACCTCGAGCGGAATCATCTTGGGGGCGGCGCTCGTGCCGCTCGCGTCGCCGCGGCGGAGCACGCTGCCGACGAGGCGCAGCGAGTTGCCGTTCGCGGAGGAGAGGCGCAACGGAATGCGCACCTCGCCCAGGTCCTCGCTCAGCGCCGTGAGGCCGCGGAACTTCTTGGTGTCGAGCTTCACGTCGCCCCAGAGGTCGACGCCCGCCAACGGGTAGAAGCCGCCGACGATGCCGGAGCCGGTGACGAGCTTCTCGCCCGCGAGCATCACGTCGATCGCCGCGACCTTGAGGCTCTGCGCCTTCTGCACGTCGAACACCGCCGCCATCTTGAGGTCGGGGAAGCGGGCGCCGTTCTTGCCGTTGGTGAGCTGCTTGCCGCGGATTTCGACGCGGAACGGCGCCGAGGCCGACGGGAACGGCATCTGGAAGGAGCCGTTCACCGAGGCGAGGACGCCCTTCAGGCGGTAGTCGGTGCCGTTGTCGAACTGGACCGTCGCCTCGTCCGCGTTCGCGACGACCTCGACGCGGTGGCCCGCGCCGCCGTCGCCGTGCTCGTAAGTGCCGGCGAGCGCCGGAACGCTGATGCGGCGCACGCCTTCGAGGTAATCGTACGAGATGCCGCGCAGCTCGAACTTGCCGTTGCCCGCGACTTCGCCCTGGTAGGGGAAGTTGAAGGGCAGGAAGGCCCAGGTCTTGAGGTCCATCTTGTTGAGGAGCTGCGTGAAGCGCACCTGGCCCGCGACCTCGGCCGACTCGTGGCGGAGCAGCACGTCCAGGCCGACGGTCTTCGCCAGGAGCGCGAAGAGGGGGCCGTTGACGTGGTAGTCGGCGGCGACCTCGCGGCCAAAGGAGCGGACGGTGGCGCCTACGCGCGTCGGGGGAATCCGGCCGAACTTATCGACGAAGTCGAGCGCGAAGTCGACGGAGCCGCCGTTGTCCTGGTGGTAGGCGAAGCCCGCGTCGACCTTGTATTTGAGGTCCCGGATCGGGCTGCCGTCGAGCGGCGGGGCGACGATCGATTCGCACTTGGCGCTGCCCCAGAGCTCGGTGCGGCCGGTGGCCGCGACCAGGCGGTAGGTCGAGTCGATCGCGACGTCGCGGAAGGTGACGTCGCTGTCCTTGGTGCCGGCGCGGGGCGTGATGCGAGCCAGGCCGACGGAGCCGCGGGCGGTGACGTCGAACGACTTCGCCGTGGTGAAATAGCGGTCGAGGAGCTGATCCGGGTTCGTCACGTCGAGCCACTCGGCGAGGCGATCAGGGTGGGTGATCTCGAAGCGGAAGGGCAGGTCGGCCTTGGCGTTTTCGATCACGAGGCTCGGAT
>JAYVWD010000124.1:0-5468 GCA_043786345.1 Pseudomonadota bacterium | reverse complement strand
GCGGCCATTTCCGTCACCTTCGCGGCGATCAACGTGTGATCAGTCGGGGGTGCAAGGACGTTCCAACCGTCCTTCACGAGCTCCGTCCACTCGGTCTCGTGGCGCAGGGTCACGCAGTGCTTGCCGAAGAAGTACGCCTCTTTTTGGACGCCTCCTGAGTCGGTAACGACGAGAGCACACTTGTCGAGGAGCGCTGCCATTTCGAAGTAGCTGAGGGGGGCAATGACGCGGGCTCTCGGGTTCGCGGCGAAGCGGCGGAAGTGGGCGTTGTTCTCGAGGATTTTCCTGGTGCGGGGATGGACCGGGAAGACGACGACGAAGTCTTTGGCGATCGCTTCGAGCGCCAACACGATTTCGTCGAGGCGCCCGGGTTCGTCAGTGTTTTCGGCGCGGTGGATCGTCGTGAGGACGAACGGCTCGGCTTCGAGGCGCAGGTCTTGCACGAGCTTCTCGCCGCCGGCGCTCGGCCGCTCGCGGGCGTGGAGCACGGAATCGTACATGACGTCGCCGACGATATGGATGTGATTCGCCGGGACGCCCTCTTTTTTGAGGTGATCGGCGGCATTGTCGGTCGGAGCGAAGAGCATCGTCGACACGTGGTCGGTCATGATGCGGTTGATCTCCTCCGGCATGCGGCGGTTGAACGAGCGCAGGCCCGCTTCGACGTGGGCGATCGGGATGTGGATTTTCACCGCCGCCAAGGCGCCGGCCAGGGTGCTGTTCGTGTCGCCGTAGACAATGACCCAGTTGGGCTTTTCGACGAGCAGGACTTCTTCGATTTTCTGGAGCATGCGGCCCGTCTGGTCACCGTGGTTTCCGGATCCAATCTCGAGGTTGTATCGAGGCTTCGGGATGCCGAGCTCGTCGAAGAAGACGTCCGACATGTTCTGGTCGTAATGCTGGCCCGTGTGCACGAGCAGCTCGTCGACGTTTCGCTCGCGGGCGAGGGCTTTCGAGACGGACGCCGCTTTGATGAACTGTGGGCGCGCCCCGAGAATCGTGACGACCTTAAGCTTTTGAGTCATGGGCGGACCTCCTTAGTGCAGCCTCTCTTCCAGGGAGCGGTACTGCGTCTCGCCGTTTTCGCCGCGCTGCTTCGTCATGAACTGCGCCAGAGAGCGCACGATCCCGAGGGACTCCGATTCATTGCCTTCTTCGGCGAGCTTTATCGCCTTGTCGATCAGCTCGAGCATCGTCGCGGGCTCGACCGGATCGGGGAACGCGATGTAAAGGTCGCCGTAGACCTGCTTGGCTTCGGAGGCTTCGATGATGAGCTCTTCGTAAAGCTTCTCGCCCGGGCGCAGGCCGGTGACGGCGATCTCGATGTCGCGGCCCGGGACCTTGCCGGCGAGCATGATGAGCTGTTTCGCCATGTCGTAGATCTTTACCGGCTCGCCCATGTCGAGGACGAAGACCTCGCCGCCTTTCGACAGCGAGATCGCTTGGAGCACGAGGGCGACGGCCTCGCTGACGAGCATGAAGTAACGCGTGACTTCGGTGTGTGTAACGGTGATCGGACCGCCGGCCTGGATCTGCTCGAGAAAGCGCGGCACGACCGAGCCGGAGCTGCCAAGGACGTTGCCGAAACGCACGGCGCAAAATCCCGTGCGCTTGTTGTTGAGGCCGTGCATCGCCTGAACGAGGAGCTCGCAGCAGCGCTTGGTGGCGCCCATGATGTTGGTCGGGCGGACGGCCTTGTCAGTTGAGACGAGCAGGAACTTCTTGACGCCGTACTTGACCGCTTTTTCCGACAGAATGCGCGTGCCGAGGACGTTGTTGATCACGCCTTGGAGCGGGTTGCGCTCGATGATCGGGACATGCTTGTATGCGGCCGCGTGCAGAACGAGGGTCGGTTTGTAGGCCTCAAAGATGCGGTCCATGTGCGCATCGTCGATCGTCGAGCCCAGGATGTACTGGCAATCGGTCTTGTAGCTGGTCGCGCGTTGCTCGAGTTCGGCTTCGATCTTGTAAAGATTGAACTCGGAGCTGTCGAGCATGATGAGGCGCTTGGCTTCGAGCTCGAGCACTTGGCGGCAAATCTCGGAGCCGATGGAGCCGCCGGCGCCGCTGACGAGGACGACTTCACCTTGGAAGAAGGAGCGTAAGACGTCGTGCTCGATCAACTTGGGCGAGCGACGCAAAAGGTCCCGGATGTCGACGTCACGAGGGCGGAAGACCTCGTTGCCGAGCGAGCTGGCGATGTCGGGGACGATCAGCGGCTTGAGTCCGTTGGCGTGGCAGCGCTCGACGATTTCCCTAATAGTTTTGCCAGGTACGGCGTGCATGGCGATCAGGACCGTCTTGACGCCGCAGCGGTCGCGAATCTCACTGAGATCGGCGCCGCCACCGTAAACCTTGAGGTTTTGGACCCGACGATCGCGTTTGTTGGTGTCGTCATCGACGAACCCGACCGCGCGGTAGGGAAAGCGTGGGTTCGAGGCGATGTGGCGGACCAGGAAGTCTCCTGCGACGCCGGCTCCGTAAATGAGGCAGTCCTCTTTTTCCACGGCTTCATGAAAAACGCGCCGGGCCGTGATGCTCAGGTATCTGTAAAAGAAACGTGAGGCACCGATGAGAATGACTGAAAGCATCGAGAAAATCGGGAAAATCGACCGCGGAACGGGAGGATCGAAGCCGATGAGCAGGCAGCCGACCCAGGAGGCGGCCGCAGCAACGAGCACGCTCTTGATGATGGTAACGACGCTCTGCGCATGGGCAAGCTGCCAGATCTGCCGATAAATACCGCCGAATTTAAAGGCGTAAACCGAAACGATGAGAACGAGGGGGAAGGTGTGCAGCAGGGTCTTGGTGTAGCCCTCGCCTGAGATGGAGTCCAGACGGAGCCAGAAGGCGGCGACGTAACTTAGCGATATGATCGCTACATCGGTCACCAGCTGAATGGCGATCCGAACCCAGCGTTTGCCCAGTGCGGCGGTCATGAGGCCGGTCTGCAGAGTGCTGACGTCCTCCGAAATCCGGGTAGGATCCTTGCTCTCAACCATAGGAATACGGTGTCTCGCGTGGGCTGATATGAGGGCGCTGCTCTCGAATCAGGCATCATAACCGTTCAAGGTCGCTTGAAACAAGGGGATTTTCGGTCTAATCTCCATGAGTTTTAACCGCTTTAAGGACTCCCCGTGCAGAATTTCGCACTCATTGGGGCCGCTGGCTTTGTCGCGCCACGGCACCTCAAGGCCATCCAAGATACCAAGTGCAAGCTCGTCGCTGCCATGGATCCAAACGATTCGGTCGGTATTCTCGATCGATTCTTCCCCGACGCCCGGTTTTTCACCGAGATCGAGCGTTTCGATCGCTACCTGGAGAAGCTGCGCCGCGCCGGTGAAGATCAGCGGGTCCATTATGTCTCGGTGTGCAGTCCGAACTACCTGCATGACGCCCACGTGCGCCTGGCGCTCCGCTGCAAGGCAAATGCGATCTGCGAGAAGCCGCTAGTGATCAGCCCTTGGAATGTCGACGCTCTTAAGGAAATCGAGGAGGAGACCGGATGCAAGGTCAACACTGTCCTGCAGCTCCGGCTCCTCCCGAATCTTCTCGAGCTCAAGAAGCGGCTCGACACGCAGCGCGCCGCGAAGAAAGCCGACGTCGAGCTCTTCTACGTCACCAAGCGCGGCTCCTGGTACGACGCCTCGTGGAAAGGTCAGCTCGAGAAGTCAGGCGGCGTCGGCATGAACATCGGCATTCACTTCTTCGACATGATGCTCTGGCTGTTCGGCAAAGTGGAAGCGAGCAATCTTTACCTGCGTGAAGGCCGACGCATGTCGGGGACCCTCGAGCTAGAGCGTGCCCGGGTGAAATGGTTCCTATCCATAGATGAGCAGGACATCCCCCAGGCCGCTCGCGCCACGGGCAAGTCGGCCTACCGGTCGATGACGATGGACGGCGAGGACATCGAGTTTTCGGACGGATTCAGCGACCTCCACACCCGCGTCTACGAGGAGATTCTCGCCGGCCGCGGCTTCACGCTCGACGACGCCAAGCCGGCGATCGAGGTTGTCCACGCCTTGCGTCAGCGCGAAGTGCAGCCCGTCACGAACGATGCGCACCCTTCGCTCCTCAAGTAAGCCCAGTCGGAGAACGACCATGACGGAATATTTTCAGCACCAGTCCGCCTTCGTCGACGATGGCGCAATTGTCGGTAAAAACTCGAAAATCTGGCATTTCTCGCACCTTAACAAGGGCTGCGTGGTGGGCGCTGATTGCTCGATAGGCCAAAACGTCTTCATCGCCGCCAACGTGACCGTCGGCAACGGCGTCAAGATTCAGAACAACGTTTCCCTATACGAAGGCGTGGTCCTCGAGGACTACGTGTTCTGCGGACCGAGCATGGTCTTCACCAACGTCAAGACGCCGCGCTCGGCCTTTCCGCGCAATAAATCCAGCGACTACGCCCGTACGCTCGTCAAGTTTGGCGCGAGTATCGGCGCCAACGCCACCATCGTGTGCGGCACGACTATCGGTGAATGGGCCTTCATTGCGGCGGGTGCCGTGGTGACCAAAGACGTTCCCGCTTATGCCATTATCGTAGGCGTGCCGGGGCGCCACAAGGGCTGGGCATGCCAGTGCGGTTTGACGCTGAAGTTCGACGCTAACTCAGCCGTTTGCCGGGAGTGTCGGCGTCAGTACCAACGCAATGGCGAGGCGGCGATCGCACTTACCTAAGGCTGCTTGACTTGGCCTATCGAACACAGCATGGTAATCCTGCTTTCCCAATGCTTAAGCGATAGTGCCGCCAGTTAGATACCGGTTTGTTCGGTTTATGGGGCTTCTATGCTTCGAATATTGAAGACTGTCCTTTCTAGAGCCGACCTGGCGCTATTTTTCGCCTATCTCTCAGTCTGTTCCTGGATGGCGTTCAGCATGGCGGAGCCGCCCGTGCGCGAAGCCAGCGTCTTTGTGAACGTCGTGTTGGCGTTCGCAGGCTCGATGTTCGGCGCTATCTTCGTACTCTTCCGCTTCAAGAGCCTCACGAACGAGCTACGCGCGCTCTCCACCATCAAGTTCCACCCTTGGACTTATCGCGCTTCCAATATCGTCGCCTTGGTTCTCCTGATGGCGCTTGCCGTCTCCTGGCTCTTTGCCCTCATGCACTATTACCCGCTGCTCGATGACTCGTTCAGCTTCGGCATGCGCGCCATCACGACCAGTCTGCATGCTTTGGTTCCGCTCGACTCGCGCCTCCCTTTGACGGTCCTCCCCTTCGTCCTGCTTTTTCCTTTCGCGGAAAAGAGCCGGACAATGTCGATGATCTTCTTTTGGTCGCTCATCGGCATCGCATTCATCACGCAGATGAAGATGGTGCTGCTGTTTATCGTCATCTTTGGGATGTACTACCTGACGAGTCGGCACGCCTTCTCCAAACGCACGCCCTTGAAGCTCGCGGGCTGGGCGGCGTTGCTCGGTGCGATCTGCTATGTCGGGATGATCTCGGTCGGCATCGGCGCGGCGTC
>JAYVWD010000123.1:0-1637 GCA_043786345.1 Pseudomonadota bacterium | reverse complement strand
CGCGTAGGTCTCGGACTCCTCGATCATCAGCGAGACGCGCAGATGCTTGAGGTCCGGCTGCTCGGTGCAGATCTTGAGGAGATGGAGCGCGTTGATCGGCTGGTCCGCCATGAGCGGCATGATGATCCAGTCGATCTGTTCGACCTCGAGGTAGCTCAGGACGTCCTGCAGGGACGCTTTACCTTCGACGGTCTCGAAGCCGAGCGAGGTCCGGATGACGTCGGTCATCATCTGGCGCACGGGCCCGGAGGGGTCGATAACGTGGATTTTGGCTTTTTTGTCGGTGAGGCGACTTGTCATGCTCCCCGTATCGGCGGGTCCTGCGGGGGCCTTAGCCGGGTAGTCCTATGAATCCACACGGCAGGCGTAAGAGGCTGAAAGCATAGAGAAGCTGCCTAGGGCACCAGCAGACTGCCTAATCAGCAGGCAGTTCTTGTTGGGGGTCCGCTCTTGTAACTCGCTGGGAGTATGAGGCTTTCCAAGCGCCCCACGGGTGGAACACGCCTTGCTCTCATTCCCGGGAAACCTGGCACAAGGAGCTCCCGATGAAGACGACGCAATGGCTGTGGAGTGCGGTTCTGGCGGCGACGGTTTCAGCGTGCGCGAGCCAGCAGGCGCAGACGCCGGCTTCGGAGAAGCAGCCCGCGACGGGCGCCGCCCAGCAGCAGGTTCAAAAGCAGAACGAGAACGGCGGCCAGGCGAAGATCGACGGCGCCGGCATCAAGCTCTACAAAGACCGCAGCATGACGGAGCTCTCGCTCGTCGACGCGCTCAAGGCCACCGGCAAGAAGGTCGGCGTGTTCCAGTTCGCCGGCGTCGAATGCCTCTCCTGCATCGAAGAATCGAAGCAGATCGAGGCGATGATCAAGGCCTCGCCCAAGGGCCAGGACATCGCGCACATCATCGTCCTCACCGACTTCTTCAAGGACTACACCGACGAGGAGTTCAAGGCGTTTCTCGCGAAGAACGCGCCGGCCGCCTACCCGATGTTCGACGAGGCGAAGGTCTGGAAGCACTTCGCCACGAACTCCAAAGTCCCGGACCGCGCCACCATCCTGGCGATGAATCTCGACCAGCAAGCCACGATCTCCACGAAGCCCGGCGAGCAGATGAAGATCGTCGCGGCGGCGGAGGCCCTGGTCAAGTGAGCGCCCGATCCCCCGTAGGAGGAACGTCCATGCGTAAGTTTTTCACGGCCCTGGCCGTCCTGACCGCGGTTTCGTTCGGAAGCCCCCTGGCCGCCGCGGGCGCCAAGGCGCTCCCGAGCGAGTTCAACCTCAAGAGCCTCAAGGGCAAGGGCTCGCTCGACGCCGGCGACCTCGAGGGCAAGACCGTCGTCCTCCAGTTTTGGGCGTCCTGGTGCGAAGGTTGCGGCAAGGTGATGGGCATCCTGGCGCCGGTCGTGGCAGAATACCAGGACGTGATCTACGTTCCCGTGAGCGTGGACGAGTCGATGACCGAAGCGAGAGCCTACTTCAAGAAGCAGGACGCCGCGGTCAAGCTGCTCGAGGCGAAGGCCTACCTCGATGCCGACGCCGCGCTGGCGACGGCGCTCAAGGTCGAGGCGCTGCCCTCGGTGGCGATCGTCGACGGCAATGGCAAAGTCCTCAAGGCGTATTCCGGCCACCTGAACAGCG
>JAYVWD010000122.1:0-4800 GCA_043786345.1 Pseudomonadota bacterium | reverse complement strand
GAGGTCATGGCCGCCGCCGACGTCGCGATCGTCGCCTCGGGCACCGCGACCCTCGAGTGCGCGCTGCTCGGCACGCCGATGGCGGTCGTCTACACGATGAGCGACCTGACCTACCAGATCGCGAAAAACAAGGTGAAGCTGCCGTACGTGAGCCTCGTCAACTTGATGGCGGGCAAGCGCCTCGTCCTGGAATTCATCCAGGATTTCTCGGTGGACGACGTCGCCCGCGAGATCGTCTCGCTTTACAAGGACCAGGTGAAGCGCAAGGCCATCCTCGAGCAGTTCGAGGACATCCGCGACCGCCTGAAGGGTACGGCCGCCGAAAATGCCGCCGCCGCCATCGCGCAAAGCATGGGCGAGGGTCGGCCTGCGTCGCCGGGCTGACCGGGTGACGTCGGCGCCGGGCTACGGCCGTCTGGTCCTGGCGCCGTTGCTCGCGCAGCGCCGGAGCCTCGCGCAGATCGTCGCGGCGCTGCTGGCCATGGCCACCGCGCAGTCGCTGTTCCTGTTCACCATCAAGGGCTTCCTGAAGCTCCTTTTCGGCAGCGCGGACCTGACCGGCACCGTCGTCCTGAACGACCTGATTCCGGGGAGCGCGCGCGCCTGGGCCGGCTGGCTGCCGGCGGTGTCGATCGAGCGCGCGCACCTGCCCATGATCGTGCCGGCCGCGATCATCGTGGCGGGACTGCTCAACGCCTTCGCCGGCTTCGTCTACGACCTCGGGCAGCAGCACCTGGCGCTGTCGCTCGCGCGCGACCTCCGCGAGCGGCTGTTCCGCGGCATCATCCGCCAGCCCTATGCCGACATCCGGAAGCGCGCCGTCGGCGAGTGGATGTCGGTGGTGATGAACGACGTGATGTTCCTCCAGTCGCGGTTCTCGGACACGGTCGGCGGCGTGCTCAAGGGCGGCGCCTCGGTGCTCGCGGGCCTGGCGACCATGCTCTACATCCATTGGCAGACCGGGCTCGTGCTGCTGGCGCTGTCGCCGTTCATCGCCTGGGCCATGGGGCGGACCGGGCGCCGCATCTCGCGCTTCGCCGAGGCCTACCAGCGCGAGCTCGGGCGCCTCTCGGCGGCCATCCTGGACCTGCGCAACCGCTTCGACTTCATCCGCGCCCAGGGCGGGGAGGCGCGGGAAAAAGAGCATTTCGGCGCGGTCAACGCCGCCTATTTCCGGATGGTGCGGCGCTCGATCATGGTGCGTTCGGCCTTCGCGCCGGTGATGGAGCTGCTCGGATTCGTGCTGTTCGCGCTGCTCGTCGCCGGGGTCGGCTCGGGGCGCTGGGGCGCGGGCATGACGCCGGACGTGATGATGGTGTTCTTCGGGGCGCTGGGGCTGCTGCTGCGCCCGCTGCGCGACATCGGCGAGCAGGTCTCGCGCTTCGAGGAGACCCGCGGCGCCTTCCGCGACTCGCTCAAGCTGCTGGAACGCCTCGAGAGCGCCGACGAGTCGGCGCAGGCGCCGGCTTTTGACCGGAGCGCGCCGTTCCTCGGCCTCGAGATCGGCCGCCTCGACGCGGGCCTCGGCGGCGCCGTGCGGTTCAGCGCCCGCGACGTGCGCGTCGCGCCGGGCCGCGCCGTCGCCGTCATCGGGCCGAGCGGCGCCGGCAAGTCCACGCTGCTCAAGACCTTGGGGGGCCTCGTGCCGCCGCTCGTCTGGGAGGCGCCGCGCAGTTGGAGCGAGACCGCGGCGGCGACGTCGATGGTGAGCCAGGAGCCGTTCCTCTTCGACGACACGCTCGAGGCGAACCTGCGTTACGGCCTGGGCCCGGACGAGCAGCCGGGGCCGGCGGCGCTCGCCGCGGCGCTCGCCACGGTCAACGTCGCGGCCGAGGTCGAGGCCTTGCCCCAGGGCCTCGCGACGAAGGTCCGGGCCATCGGCTCCAACCTTTCCGGCGGGCAGCTGCAACGCCTCTGCATCGCCCGCGGGATCCTGCGCGAGCGTCCGCTCTGGCTGCTCGACGAGGCGACCTCGGCGGTGGACCCGCGCTCGGAGCGCGAGATCACGCAGCGCCTCGTGGCGGCCGCCCGCGCCCAGGGCAAGGTGCTGATCTCGGTCACCCACCGGTTGCAGTTCCTGACCGAGTACGACGAGGTGTGGTTCGTCGAGGACGGCGCCCTGCGGCTGCGCGGCCCGCATGCCGCGCTCCTGGCGGAGCCGCGCTACCGGCGGTACTGCGCCGAGGCGGGGGAGCCGGACGATGCTTAAGGCTTCGGGGCCGGGCGCGCTCGCCGCCCAGGCGGCGCTCCCGCTCGATAAACAGAATTTTGTTTTTAGGCTGCTGGCGACGCCGCTCGCCGGATTGTACGGCGGCGCGACCCGGGCGCGCCGCGCCGCCTACGACCACGGCCTGAAAGCCGCTACGGCCCTACCCGGCCTCACCCTCTCGGTCGGCAACCTGGTGGCGGGCGGAACTGGCAAGACCCCGGTTGTACTGGAGATTTCTCGCCTGGTGCGCGAGGCGGGGGGGCATCCGGCGATCCTGACGCGGGGCTACGGCGGCGGCCTTCCCGCCGGCGCCAGCCTCGTGGTCGTGGACGGCGTCGTCGTCGCCGCGCGCGGCGCCCCGGCCGCGCCGCGGATTCCCGACGAGGCGGCGCTCCTCTCCCGGGCGCTCGCGGGCGTCCCGGTCCTGGTCGGCGCCGACCGGCGCGCGGCGGCTTCGCAGTATGCCGGGCCCGTCACCCATTGGATCTTGGACGACGGCTTCCAACACCGGCAAATCGCCCGCCAGCTGAACCTTTTGCTGCTCGACGCGCGCCATCCGTTCGCGAACGGCGCGCTCCTCCCGCGCGGGCTCCTGCGCGAGCCGGCGTCGTCGCTGGCCCGGGCGACGGCCGTCCTCTTCACCCGCGCCGGGGACGGATTCCCGACGGCGGCGACCCGCGCCGCCGTCGCCGCGCTTAGAACCGGGCCGCTTGGGGAGGCGCGGTTCATTACTTCTATACCGGTCCTGGACCAGTCCGGGGTCCCCCTGGCCCCCGTCCTGGGGGGGGAGGTTCTGCTCGCCGCGGGCATCGCGGACCCCTCGCGGCTCCAGTTGGCGGTCGAATCCGCCCTCGGCCGGCCGGTGCGTACGCATTTCGTACCGGACCATTCCGATTTCGACCGGCGCGCCCTGATTGCGGCCGCCGGGGCCGCCGCGGCCGTCCTCACAACCCCGAAAGATTACTGGCGCGATCCGGCGATTTTTGCCGCCTGCGCAAGGCCCGTCGGCGTGCTCGCGCTCGAGCTGGAAGGGGCTCGGGAATTTCTCCAAGGCCTTCTTGGTAATTTGCCGAGCCGCTCCTGATTGGCGTGTGATCGTCCCGCGCTCGCCGCCGCCGGTCAGTTCCGGGCCGGCGGCTGGAAATCCTTGGGCCCCAGAGCTTTCGCGGTGCCGATTGTTGCGCGGGCGACTTCGCTAACTTTATAATAAACGGTAGGCATATCACTCTTCCCCATTCTCGCCTCTTTTCCGCCCGCTAAAGTTCTGACTACGCACGTCGAATAGGCGACTAGATGGATCAATCGGTCTGATTCTGTGTTCATGGGGCGTTAGGCGCCACCGGGAAATTACCTCAAGACATTCAGGGAGAGAGGGAGATGAACGAAGCACCCAAAAACCAGACGGGACTGTCCGACACGTTCTCGTCGTCGACGAACGCCACGTCGAACCCGTTCACGGCGGATTTGAAGGGGGAATTCACTTCCAACTTCGGAACCAACACCAACGCGGTGTCGCAGATCTTCAAGGAAGGCGGCTTCGCCGGTGGCAACGACAAGAAGAAGCTCTACATCGCGGGCGCCATCGTGGTCGTCGTGTTGGGCGTCGTCGCGGCGGTCATGCTCAGCGGCGACGACGAAAGCTCGGGCGACGAGCCCATAGCCGACGGCTCCGCGACGGGCAGCGACGCCGGCTCGGACGCGAGCGGCACCCACGACGTGGCCGCCGGTAGCGCCAGCGCTTCCGGCTCCGCCGAAGTCTCGAGCGCCTCGGGCAGCGAAGAAGCCAGTGGCTCGGGCTCGGAGGAGGTCGCCAGTGGCTCCGACACGGCGCCCGGCCTAGGGCACAAGGTCGGTCACAGCGGTGTGCAAACAGGCGGCGGCGGCCACAACTTCAGCGGCAAGGTCGCGCTCACGGAGCCCGCCGACGGCTCGAGCCTGACCTATGACGAGACGCAAGGGCCCGCGACGTTCAATTGGACGGGCGGCGGCGGCTACATCGTCTTCAGCCGGAACCAGTCCATGACTCCGCCCGCGATGAAAGTCGCGGTTCCGGGCAACAGCTATGCCTTCAACCATCCGTGGCCGGGCACCTGGTACTGGAAAGTCGAAAACAAGTCGGGCGCGACGGAAGTCCGCTCGTTCAAGGTCGCTGGCCCGCAGCGCCGCAACATCGCCCTCTCCCAGCCCGCCTCCGGCGGCGCGGTCTCGGGCAATGGCGGCACCGTGAGCTGGCAGGGCGACAACAAGGTCGGCTTCTACCGCGTCGAGCTCTCGACCGGCAGCTGGGCCAACCCCTCGTTCCGCTTCGCCTCCTCCGGCAACTCCCTCAACCTGTCCGGCGTCGCGCCGGGCCCCTACCAGATGCGCCTCGGCGCCTTCTCGGAAGTCGCCGGCCGCTGGGAATACACCCCGGCCATCGCGGTCACGGTCCAGTAACTCAGGTCTTCATCTCTCCCGGTATATTTCCCGCGAGCCCGCTCAAAACTTGAGTGGGCTCTTTTTTTTGTCTTTAATGGTCCCATGACGGTAGACAAAGCGACATTGCGGCGGCGGTTGCTGGCGCAGCGCGCGGCCTTGGGGGGCGTGGCGTT
>JAYVWD010000121.1:0-3765 GCA_043786345.1 Pseudomonadota bacterium | reverse complement strand
GCGACGGTCAAGCCGAAGACGGAGCCGAAGACCGGGGCGGCCTAGTCGCGCCGCTTTCAGTCCACCGCGGAGCCGACGATGGTCAGGGTCTGGTCCCGGTTGTAGACCTGGAACGTGACGTAATGGTTGTCGTCGAGCGTCATCGCGCGCATCCAGGGCGCCGCGGCGCCGGCGCCGTAAGAGGTGAAGTTGACCCCCCACTGGATGTTGACGTTGCCGACGCTGGCCTGGTTCAGGGCGGGGGACTCGTCGGCGTTCAAAGCGCGGTCGGCCCACGAGCATTCGCCCGGCAGGAGCGCGACGCTGTCGTAGCCGCCCGGCGCCTTGGCGAAGCGCAGCCAGGCGCCGGTGCTGGAGTCGAAGGCCAGCTGGATGTTGCCGCCGCTGCGGCATTTCAGCGGGTAGCTGTTGACGGCGGACGCCTGGCTGGCGGTGAGGGCGAGGAGGACGGCGGCGACAAAGGAGGCACAATTATTCATTATCATTGGATCATCCTGCATCCGAGGGTTGCTTTTAGCGGCCGTCGACGCCACCCTGGCACCCGCGTTCCCCGCTGTCTTATGAGACGCGCCGGGTGAGGGAATGCTGCGGGTCAACGGCACGTCAGGTAGAGGTCGCCGCCGTGACCGCGAGCCGCTCGCGCTCGGTCCGGTAGAAGGCCGCGAAGGTGTCGGCCAGGATATGCGCGCGGATCCGCGCCATCAGGCGGTGATAAAAGCGCAGGTTGTGGACCGCGGTGAGGTTCCAGCCGAGGCTTTCCGAGGCTTTGAGCAGGTGGTGCACGTAGGCCTTCGAGAAATGGACGCAGGTATAGCAGTCGCAGTCGGGATCGACCGGCTCGTCGGCGAACTTGAAGACGCCGCGGCCGAGGCGCAGGCGCCCCTCGGACGTGTAGGCGACGCCCTGTTGCGAGTGCGCCGTCGGGATGATGCAGTCGAACATGTCGACGCCGCGATGAACCGCCTCGAGCAGGTCGAGCGGCGTGCCGACGCCCATGAGGTAGCGCAGCCGGTCGCGCGGCAACAGCGCGGCCGTGAGCTCCGTCAGGTCCTCGCGGGCGCTCTTGCCTTCGCCGACCGCCAGACCGCCGATGGCGAAGCCGTCGAAGTCCAGGGCGGCGAGCTCGTCGACGCTCTGGCGGCGGAGGTCCTCGTAGACAGCCCCCTGCACGATCCCGAAGAGGGCCGGCCTTCCGGCGCCGCGCGCGGCGAGGCTGCGCTTCGCCCAGCGGTGCGTCAGATCCATCGCGGACCGGGCGGTCGCGTGGTCGGCGGTCGCCGGAATGCATTGGTCCAGGACCATCATGATGTCGCTGCCGATCGCCATCTGCGTCGCGATGCTGAGCTCGGGCGTCAGCAGGATTTTGCGGCCGTCGACGTAGCTGCGGAAGGTCGCGCCCTCCTCCGACATCGTCCGCACGTGCGACAGCGAGTAGATCTGGAAGCCGCCGGAATCGGTGAGCACCGACCCCGGCCAGTTCATCATCTTGTGAATGCCGCCAAGCCGCTGAAAGACCTCGGGACCGGGCCGGAGCAACAGGTGATAGGTGTTGGCGAGCAGCACCTGGCCGCCGGTGAGCATGAGCTCCTCGGTGCGCAAGCCCTTGACGGTCGCCTGCGTCCCGACCGGCATGAAAAGCGGCGTCTGCACGACGGAATGCGCCGTGCGGAAGGTCCCGGCGCGGGCGGCGCTGCCGGTGGCGACCGCCTGCAGGCTATATTGGAGGCTGGTGGGCATCAGGCGCTACTGGGACGCGGACCGGGCTACTCGGCCGAAGCCGCCTGCTTCGCGCCTTTCGCGGGCTTCGCGGCTTTTACCGGCTTGACGGCCTTGGCGCGCTTGGGCGCTTTCGGCACCTTGACCGGCACGACCTTCACGGCTTCCGGGGGGATCTCGAAGCCGAAACGCTGACAATAAGCCTTGCGCTGCGCCGCGGGAATGTCGGCGAAGGGCACGTCGTAGGGCTCACCGATGAGCATCGTCTGCGGGATCATGCAGACGTCGCCGCGACGCCCCATGCATTCGACCGTCGTGGCGCTCGGCCGGAAGCTCGCGATGGCGATCCACGGGCCCGTGCCATCCTTGTGCTGGATCATTTCAACGCTTTGAGGCGTCGGCTTGAGTTCGGTCGTCATGGTTGAGTGCCCCTTGACCAATTTGTACCAGGAGAGCGGGCGCTTAGTCGATGACGTTTTGGCAGCCGAAAGGGTCTCGGCGAGGCCGGGTCGAGGCCACGCGCGCTCATATTGTCCCGCGGTGCCCGATCATACACGTGACGAACCGGGTGGGCGCCGTCGACCACGGTCAAACCGGGTCATGAAGCAGGACCCGCCGATTTTTCTTCTTTATCCAGTCACTTAGAGACGCCGAGGGGGGCCAGGTGAAGAACCTGGCCCGCACAAAGACGCGTTAGCGGGACGCGACGAATGACCCTCGACGACGATGGCCCCGCCCGGCACGAGCGTGATGCTTTGCCCACCTTCGTCGCCGTCAGCGCGGGGGTCCAGGACGCGGTCCGCGCTCCAGGGAACGACCGTGCCGTCGAAGTTTCCTAGGCCGGCCGCCGCCGCCCTCGTGGGCGGCGTGCGCTTCGCCGGGACCTCGGACATCAACCAGCACAACGCCATTCACTCGATTCTGCCGCGGCTCCTGCAGTCGTTCGGGATCAGCAGGTAATCAGAGGGCTCCGGGGCCGGACGCCTTCAGGCTTGCAGCGTCCTTTTCCACGATCTGCCAATGATCCTGGTGAGTCAGACGAGCATCGTCGACGGCGTGAGAGCCTGGCCCGACAGCATCGTGTCGTTCATCCCCAAATCGGCGGGCTACGGCCACGTGCTGGAGCAGGCGGCAAAGTTTGCCGGGCGCCGCCCGCCGGATCCGTGTCCGCCCGTGGCCGCCGCTCTGGCCGCGGCCGGCTGAGAAAAGAGGTATGATTCAAGGTGTCTCCTTGAAATTTCGACGGCGAGAGGGAGCGATGACAACCGCGCGGAAGTCACGGACTTATTGCATCAGCCTGGACGACGATCCGATGATCTTCAAGATCATCCAGGAGATCACGAAGCTCCCGACGCTGCCCTTCGTGTCGGGCGAAAAGCTCCTCGAGCGCGCCGCGAGTTTTCACCCCGTCGTCGCCTTCATCGACATCCACCTCGGCACCAACGAGCTGGGCCTCACGGTCCTGCCCCAGCTGCGGGCGATCTGGAGCCATACGCCGATCCTCGTCATGACCTCGGACGATGCCGTACACCTGATCGGCCAGTCGCTGTCGCTCGGCGCCAACGACTTCGTCAAGAAGCCGCTTCGGCCGGACGAGGTGCGCGCCCGGGTCCAGGCCCGCATTTTCGAGATGAATCAGCGCGAAGAGGCCGCCTGTTTTCAGATCGCCAACATCCGCTGCGACCGCGTGCACCGCCTCGTCGAAGGGCCGTCCGGCAAACGATTCCTCTCGGAGAGTGAGTGGCAACTCCTCGCCTGCCTCGCCCAGGCGCAAGGGATGTTCATCACCAAGCAGGACCTCAAGGCCAAGATCTGGGGCGACGTCGCCGTCAGCGACAACGCCGTCGACCGCAAGCTTTCGACGGTGCGCCAGGCGCTCAAAGACGTGAGCAACCAGGTGCAGATCTCGGCCAAATATGGCCAGGGCGTGCGCCTGGACGTGCTGACCAAGGACCTGAACCTGTCCCTGGACCAAACCGACGAGGTGAGCGCATGAAGCCGGGATCGCCATCGATCGAGATCGACTGCAAGGTCATCGATAATCTGCGG
>JAYVWD010000120.1:0-1891 GCA_043786345.1 Pseudomonadota bacterium | reverse complement strand
CTGGGGCACCGCGGCCCCGAGCGCGCCCAATACGCCCTTGGGACCTTGTTCGCGCTCGTGCCGTTCGGCTTCTTCCAGCAGGCCTATTCGGCCGGCGCGAGCGCGCTCTTCGTCAATCAGGGGATCGTGACGCGCCTGCCGGGCCCCAAGCTCTTCGTCGTCCTCGCGGCCGTGGTCGTCGCCGGCTTCGACGCCGTCGTGAACGCCGGCGTCGCGCTCGGGCTCGCGGCGGCCTTAGGCGTCGTTTCGCCCTTCGGCGCCTTTTTGCTGCTCGCGGCGTTGACGCTCGCCGGGCTGATGGGCCTCGGGGCCGCGACCCTGACCGCGGCGTTCGCGCCGCGCCACCGCGACGCGCTCTTCGCCGTGCCGACCGTGAGCCAGCTGCTCATCTACGCCACGCCCGTCGCCTACAAGCTCGGCGACGTCGGCGACGGGATGCGGCGGGTCCTCGGCCTGAACCCGCTCACCTGGGCCGTCGAGGTCGCCCGCGCCGCCGTCACCAAAGGCCCGCTGCCGGCCGAGGTCGCCTGGAACGCCCTGGAAACCGGGGCCGCGGCGCTCGTCCTCGCGGTCGTCGCCACGGGGATTTTCATCGCGAGGGAGTCGCGGTTCGCCGATCACCTCTGACCGGCCCCGCCCTTTTTTCCGCCCCGATTCCCTAGCTCCCCGACTCCTCGTTCCGATGTTTGCTCGCTCATGAGCGACGCTCGAAAAAACATCGGAACGGGGAGTCGGGGAGGGCTAAGGCGAACCGACCCTCTAGAAAAGGGTGCCGTCACTCTCGAACTTGAGCGGCGGCCCGCCCCCCGGCCGCTTCTCGGCGGCGACGCGCCGCCCCGCCGTCCAGGTGCCGCCTTGCAGCACCTTCGCCAACGGCAGCTCCGCCGCCGTCATCTTGAGCGCCACCCGGATCAGGTCCGCCGTGCGGTCGAGCAGGATCACCGTCAACGCGCGCCACTCGACGATCGTGTCGGAGTCCGGCTTATGCGTCGTCGTATAAATAGATTCCTGTTTGCCTTCGAGCACGCCCATGTCGAGGAAGAGGCCGCCGTTGCGGTACTCGGGCAGGCCGGTGAGCTCGTCCAGATGGGTGATCTCGAAGCCCAGCTCCTCCAGCGGCTCGCACAGCGAATAAGTCAGCCACTGCGAGAGCTTGTGGAAGGGGACGAGGCCGAGGCCGGGCTCCACCGGGGCCAGGAGCGTGTGCCGCCAGACGTCGCCCAGGTTGACGCCGGCCAGCGCGATGCGGCCGGGCCAGATGCTCCCGAGGCCCTCGAGGACGGCGCCAAGGATCTTGCGCGCCGGGAGCTTGCCGTTGCCCGACTGCGGCACCAGGAAGTCGACGAGCCCGCCGAGGCGGGGGTCGACGGCGCCGAAATGCCTCTTGTGGGCCTCGATGGCGTGCGCGAGCCTGGTGAGGAGCGAGAGCCGCCCGGGGAGGCCGAGCAGCGGGTTTTTGTCCGTGACCTGAAAGCCCGCGACCAAGGCCTTCTTGTCGACGTTCCGGAGCCCGTCCGGATCGACGCGCAGCGGGTCCTCGGGGTCGCCCGAGAAGGCGCCCGCCAGGAACATCTCGAACGAGGCGACGGCCAAGCCTTCCGAGCGGCTCAGGTCCTGGCCTGAGCGCGCGTCCTTGTAGGACCAGTCGGGCCCGGCGCCGGCGTCGAGCAGGACGCTGACGATGGCGAGCTCGACCTTGGCGCGGGCGATCGCCTCCGGGGATTTTCCCGCCAGCTTCTCGTCGAGGAGCGCGATGCGGCCAAAGCCGCCGCTGTCGAAATGCCGCCAGCGCGAGTGGTAGGGCACGTCGAGCTGCGGATACGCGTCCTTCGTCACCTCGGTCACGAAGGAAGCGACCGCCGGCAGCCGGTCCTCACGCAGGCGGAAGTGC
>JAYVWD010000119.1:0-11457 GCA_043786345.1 Pseudomonadota bacterium | reverse complement strand
GGAGTTCTTCATGCCTTGCGGTCTTCTTTGTTGGGCGCCGGGTTGCGCGCTTTGGCGCGGGCTTTGGCCGGCTTCGGGAAGAGGCTCGCGAGCAGCGGCGCCGCGAGGATCAGCAGGCCCGCGAGCGCGAGCGCCGCCGGCGAGGCATCGGCGCCGGGGATCACGCCGCATTTGAGCGGGTTCCCGTCGCCCTTCGTTTCCTTCTTCTCTTTGGCGTTCGGATCGATCGCGCCCGGCACGACGCCGCCGCCGCCGCCGCCGCCGCCCCCGCCTTGAAGGCCCGGCAGCGCGGCGTCCACGGTCGAGATGCCGTCCATGAACTCGCCGAGGCCGCGGTCCTGCACGTGGCGGGTCAGGATCGCATAGTCGCGGCCGGCGAAGAGCTCCTTGTCGGCCATGAACAGCGCGATGATGAAGTCGCGGAAGCCGGAGTCCGACTTGAAGAAGGAGACCGCCTTGAGGGCGAGGCGGGTGACGTCGTCGCCGGTCATCTCGTTGTCGGCGCGCAGGTCCCAGAGGACGCCGGACACCACCTGACCGTGCAGGTGACCGAGCTTATTGCCGATGCCGGCCCAGGCGACCCAGTTCGAGTCCTTGTAGCGCAGGTCGATGGCCGCGCTGCGCAGCGCCTTGCCCTGGAGGATGCAGGCGCCGCTCTCCTGCGGACAGATCGACTCGCCGAGGAAGGGGTCGCCGGTGCGCGAAAATACGAAGAAGTCGGCGAGGCCCTCGTGCAGCGCGAGCGACTGGCCCGTGGTCGAGCGCAGCGTGCGGTAGACGATGTGGTGGCCGAACTCGTGGCTTACGACGTCGCCGTCGAGGGCGAGCGACTGGAGGTCGGTGCCGTCGCCGTCGTCGATCTGGATCTGGGGCAGCGAGTTGTCGTCGGCGCTGCCGGGGATGAACAGCGCGTTGTTCGCGCGGCCGCCGACCCATTCGCCCGACGCCTTGTCCAAAAAGCCGCCCGGCTTGATGTGCATGAGGATCTGCATCGGCGCCGGGCCGTACCATTCGAAGCCGATCTGCGCCGCGAACTGGCGGTGCATCTCGGCGTGCGAAAACGTCGACGACTCCATGAACTTGGGGTCGGCGTTGTCGTAGTTGAAGATGTGGGTCGGCTCGACGGCCTTCGGGTACTTCTGGGTCTTGCCGGGGAATACCGTCTGGAGCCACGCCGAGGTCAGCGTCCCGTCGCCGGTCAGGTCCGGCAGGTCGAAGTCGACCTTGGCCGCGTCGGTGGAGTTGTGCGGGTAGACCGAGGCCTTGCCGGCCACGGCGTCGAAGTAGCTCGCTTCGAGCTTCTGGACTTCGTAACCGTCGGCCAGGACGTCGTAGGGAAGGCCGCCTTTGGCGACCCGCATTTTCCAGACCGGCATCAGGTTGCCGTTGCTGACGAAGAGGCAGCGGCTCGCGGAGCGGAGCGCGACGGCGCCGCCGCCCTCGGTTTGCGCCAGTGCAGCCTCGACCTTTTCCAGCGTCAGCGCCTGGTCGGGCCAGTCGCTGGGCACGTAGCGGACGGCGGCGTCTAAGTCGGGAACGTCGCCGAGCATGAGCACCGAGCGGTCGGCGAGGGCGTGCGCGCGCAGCTGAAAGCCGCAGAGTGGGATGCCGGCGACATAGAAGGCGGCGTCGCGCGAGGTCGTGCCGGCCGTGAGCGACAGGCCGTCGGTGGTGTCGGTAAAGCGCATCTCGACCATCGGATGGAGCGCGCCGCGGACCGCCTTCGAAACGGCCGTCTCGAGGTCGATCGCACCGCCTCGGAAGAGGCCGAGCGCGGCCGGCAGCGTCAGCGTGTTTTCGCCGAACGGATGGACGAGGACTTTGTGGGCCGACTGCGGCTGCTTGAGGAAGAGATTGAACGGTCCCTTGAACGTCAGCGCCGAGGCGCTCGGGGTCGCGAGGCCGAGCAGCGGAAGCGCGGCGAGCGCTGCAAGGGTGAGTCTCGATCTTGGCATGGCGTACCCTTTTGACGAACAAGGGGAATGCGGCGCCCGGGTGGGCCCATACTTTTATCGGAAAAATCGACGAATTCCTTGACAGGACCCCTTGGGATGGGCGATTAAGCCACGGTTTTTAAAGGACTATCTGCCGCCGGTGGGGTGGCGCCCGGAGCGAGCAGGCGGCCGAGGCCGGGATCCAGCGACCGCCGCCAGATGAAGCCGTCGAGGACGAAGTGCGTGACTTGGATGGTCCGCTTTCCGAATACCGTCACTGGAACCCCCGCTGCAGCCAGCCGTAGGCGGGGCGGAACACCGAGTTCACCAGGTCCGGCCCGATGTCGTGCGGAAAGACCTGTTTTTCCAGGAGCGCGAGCATGGCCGGGGTCACCGCCGCGAGCGGCACCGGCACGTCGGCCGCCGTGACCCCGCGCGCGAACCGGCCGGGCGCCGGGCTCGCCGCCACGAACGATTCGACGAGCACGCGGTAGGGCGCGACGGACTGGAACCCGGCGGCGGCGAGCGTCGAGAACATCACCGAGTTCGCCCGCCGTCGCTCGGCCGGTAGCGCCGCGCCCGCGGCTTCGGCGAAGAGCGGGGCGTTGATCACGACGACGCCGTCCGGCGTCAGCGCCCGCCGGATCCAGGTGTAGAACTCGACGCTGAAGAGCTTCGCCAGGTCGTAGTTGTAGGGGTACGGGAAGTCGATGTAGATGGTCCCGAATTTTTCCGTCGTGGTGCGCATGAGCGTCAGCGCGTCGGTGATCTCGACCTTGACGCGCGGGTCGTCCAGGGCGCCGCCGTTGAGCGCGCGGATCTCCGGGTCCTCCCGCGCCAGCGCGACCATCACGGGGTCGAGCTCGATCATGCGGATCTCCTCGACGCCGGGCCGCCGGAGCAGCTCCCGCGCGAGCAGCCCGTCGCCGGCGCCGAGCACCAGGATCTTCGCGGGCGCGAGCTTCGCCAGGGCCAGCGGCAGGTGCGCCATGGCCTCGTGATAGAACCGCTCCATGCTGGCGCTGAACTGGAAGTAGCCGTCGAGAAACATGGTCAGCACCGGCGGCTGCTTCGGAAAACGCACCGGCGTCATCTCGATGCGCTGGTAGGGCGTGCGGATGCGGCGGACCGGCCCCTCCTCGGCGAGCACCGCGAAGAGCGACAGAAGCCCGTATTTCCGCTGCACCAGGTCCGCCTGATAGTGGATGCGCACCTTGGCGGCCAGCTGCTCGAGCGCCGGCGAATACAGGAAAAGAAGGGCCGCCGCGAGCAGCGCGGCCCCGGCGTTCGCCAGATAGGCCCGGGGCAGCCGCGCGCCGCGCCGCGCGATCCGCGAGAACGCGAGGCTCGCGAGCGCCAGGTACGCGGCGAGCACGGCTCCGAGCTCGGAGAGCTCGAGGCGCGGCATGAGGACCAGGGTGTAGACGAGGCTCCCGACCAGCCCGCCGAGGTAGTTGCAACCGAGCACCGCGGCCGCCGGTACGCCGCCGCCCGCCGCCATCAGCAGCGGCAGCTCGAAGCCCGCGAGCACGCCCGCGCCGGCCGCGAGCGCCTCGCACGCCGCGACGAACCCCGCCGCCCAGGCGCCGCGCGCGATCCCCGCCGCCGCCGTCGCGCCGCCGGGCGCCAGCTGGTCGAGCGTCGTGTGCACCTGCGCCCGCTGGGCCAGCACATAGGCGGCGTAAACGACCGGCACGACGGCCACGGCCAGCCACGCGGCGCCCAGCGTCAGGCGCGCCAGCCGCCGCGCGGCGGTTTCGGCCCCGACGCTTCGCGCCAGGTAGGCGCCGAGCCCCATACCGCCGAGGTAGGCGCCGAGCGTCACGCACTGCCAGAGGATGACGCCGCCCATCTGAAAGACGATCACGTTCGCGCACAGCAGCTCGAGCGCGAACGTCCCCGCCGAAAACAGGGCCGCCGCGGCGAGCGTCGTGCGACGCGGAAGGGTCGCCGTCATCACGGCACCCCCAGATAGAGGTGCTCGATGATCAGGCGCTGCAGGCTTCCGCCGTAGATTCCGACGAGGGCGACGGCCAGGACCGCGAGCGCGAGGAGCGGCAGCCAGATCCGGGCGCGCAGCTCCGCCCGGTAGAGGACGAAGCAGAACGCCGCCACCAACAGGTTAAGCAGCGCCGTCGCGTAGCTCCCCACGAAGAGCCCGAAGCGCGGCATGATCAGGACGGGAAACACGATCGTACCGAGGCACATCCCGAGGTAGTCGACGCCGAGCACCGTGAGCCCGCCCGTGCCGCGCTCGGCGTCGCCGAGCTGCATCAGCAGCGGCAGCTCCAACCCGGACACGACGCCGATCAGAATCACGGGCGAATACGCCAGGATGCGCAGGAGGTCCGCCGGCCCTGCCGCGGTCTGCCGGGCCAGCCAGTCGACCGCCAGCACCAGGATCGGGCCGAGGAGCCCGAGCGCCGTGAGCGCCAGCTCCGTCGCCAGCAGCCGCGACGCCGCGCGCTCGACCGGCGAGCGCGCGGCGAGGAGCGCGCCGGCGCCCAAGCTGGCGACGAAGAGCGCGATCGTCAGGTTGTAGCGCAGGACCGAGCCGCCGAACACGGCCGCGAGCGCTTGCGCCAGCAGGAACTCGTAGACCAGGCTGGCGAAGGCCACCGCCGCCGCCGAGACCCCGAGCGCCGTGAGCCTACCCATGCGCGCGCTCGGCGAGGAGGTCGAACAGGCGGGCCTTCTGCCCGACCCAGAGGAACACGAGGCAGCTCGCCACGGCCGGCAAGACCTCGTAAACCGTCAGCTCCGGCGCCTGGCCCACCCCGGTCGCGACCAGGTCGCGGAGCGGCATCCAGAAGAAGACGAAGTAGATTTTGTGCACCAGGTAGAGCGGCAGGATCTGGCGCCCCGCCCAGCTGAGCAGCGGGACCGGCCGCGACCACCGGGTCCGGTCGATCATCGTCGCCGCGACGGTCGTCAAGACCAGCATGCCGAGCACTGCCGCCTGCCCGCTCGCCCACGAGGTGACCAGGTGCTCGGTCGCGAAGATCCGGTCGCGCGGCACGTCGAACGCCGGGCGGGTGAGTTTGTACACCAGGATCGCGCCAAGGGCCGCGCCGGTGAGCGGGATCCACGCCCGCGGCCATTTCCGCGTGACGATCATGAACAGGAACCCGGCGGTGGCGGCGGGGAGGAACACGTCGGCCCAAGCGTCGATGAAGACGCTCGGGTGGATGGCGCCCCGCGCCCACTCCTGGATGCCGCGCTCGAGGGCGTGGACCGGCAGCAGAAAGCGCGTCCACGCCGCCGCGAAGAGCGCCGCCACCGGCCACACCCCCACGTAACGGTAGAGCGTCGCGATGAGCGCCAGCAGGACGCACCAGAGCTGCGTCGGCCCGAAGAGCAGCATCTCGCCGGCATCGCGGGCGAGGATCATCTGCTCGGCCGTAAAGGCGACGAAGAGGACCGCGAAGAGCTGGAGCTTCCGGGGGTAGACCCGGGCGAAGGCCGCGCGCGGCCGGCGGGCCAGGTTCGCCGCGGCCAGGAACACATAGAGCTGCGTCAGCCACGGGATGAACCAGACCGCCAGATGATGCAGCCCGTCGTCCATCGCCAGGACCGTGCCGATCCGCGGCTTGAAGAGCGCGAACGAGGAGTCGAGCAGGCGCATCTCGCGGAAGTAGCCGGTATACCAAACCTGCAGGAACGCGATGTAGTGCTCGACCATCGCGAGCACGATGGCCATGCCGCGCAGGGCGTCGAGGGCATGCTCGCGTTTCGTCGGCGTCGGCGCCGCGACCGGTCCAGGCGTAGACCCGCCTTCCAGCGGCAGGGCGACGGGCGCGACAATTTTGGCCGATGCGGCGCTCACTGGTTCTCCTCCTTGAGAACGTCAGAGCGGTTAGGAGCTCAGCGCGGGACGGCGCGGATCATTCTTCGCCGCCGCCCCAACGACCGCCCTTCGAGTTCAGGACGCCTTCGCCAGCAGCGCGCGTCGGGTTTTCGAAGATGGCGCGCCCCATCGGGCCCTCGCCGACGGCGACCTTGCCGCCGCCGCCGATGCCGCCCTTGCCCCAGAGGCCGAGGCCCTCGGCCTTGCCGGGATGCGCGAGCGCGGCGCCCGCTTTCAGGTTTTCCGCCAGGCGCTGCGCCAGGGGCGCCAGGCCGGCCGGGATCGCGAGCGGGGTTCCGGCCGCGAGCGCCGCGGCGAACGCGGTCTCGACGGCGGCAAAGCCTTTGGTCACGTCGGCCATCTTCGCCATCGTCTTCGGATAGGCGGCGGTGTCTTTCCGGACGAGGTCGTCGTTGCAGAGCGTCGAGTCGAGGGCGTGCGCGGCGAAGAACTCGAGCGGCATGCTCTTGAGCGACGCCACCTCGGCGGCGGTCCCGGCTTTGCTCAGGTCGAACTTGGCTTCGGCCAGAAAGAGGCCTTTCACCTCCTCCAAGTCGGCTTTGACCGCGGCCGGCAGGTCCGTATACACCGGCTTGCCGTCCTTGACTTCGTAGCGCGCCATGTTGATCATCGCGAGGCCCGCCGCGAACGGCAGGTGCGACGCGATTTTTTCCGCGCCCTTTTCGAAGACGACCTTGTACTGGCCGTAGTCGCCGGCTTCGGTCCGGAAGATGGCGCAGGGGCCTTGCGCCGCTTTGCCGCTCGCGCCCTTGCATTCGCTCAGGGTGTCGTCGATCTCGAACTGGCCGTCGAGGACCATCGCAAAAAGGTAGAGCGCGAAGCCCGGGACGGCGGTCGCCGACGTATTGAACGCGGTGCGCTCGGCGTCGGAGAAGTTCACGAAGGCCGATTCGTCCGGGCGGATGCCGGCGAAGGCGCGGTATTTACCCTGGCATTGGCGCAGCACGGTCTGGACGCCGTTCGCCGTGTCGGTGACGTCCGACAGGGATTTCACGCTTCCGCCGGTGCCCGTGGCGGGTGGCTTGCTGCAGGCCGGGGCCGCCGCCAGTGCGATCAATGCCAGCGCCTTGCGAACGCTCATAATGGGCCTCGTGGTAAGGGATACGTTCCTATCGGAACCGGGCGTCGAAAAGTTTAGGACCGGGCCTGGAAAAACGCTTAAGGCGGCGGCCAAGCTCTGCTATGACGGGAGCTTGGGCGGGCTTTTCCGCCCCGAGGGGAGCTTCGATGAGCCAGCAGGTACCGACGGTTACGCCCGCCGAAGTCGTGGCGGCGCAGGCCGCAAAGGGGCCGGTCACCCTCCTCGACGTGCGCGAGGCCGACGAATACGTCCAGGTCCGGGCGCCCTTCGGCGCGCACCACGCGCTCAGCGCCCTGCAGCGCGGGACCCTGCCGTCCACGCCGAAAGATCAACGAATCTACGTGGTTTGCAAGATGGGCGGGCGCGGCGAGGCGGCCGCGAGGATCCTGCTCGGGGCGGGGTTCCTCGACGTGCTCAACGTTGCCGGCGGGATGACGGCCTGGGAAAAGTCCGGGCTGCCGGTTTCGCGCGGCCCCTGAAGATCAAGATCCGCCCGAGAATCCAGACATCACCTTCGAGCTGACGCTCGCCTTCGGCGCCGACCGGCCGGAGGACGCGGCCGCCCTCAAGCGCGAACTCCTGGCGTGGCTCGCGGCGCGCGGGGTGACCGACTTCGTCGCGGGCGTCATCGACGGCGTCGACATCCCGGTCGGCACCGAGGATCCGCTCGCCGCCTTCGCCGACGCGTCGCGCGACCGGACGCCGGTCAGCATCTTCGACTTCGCCGAGGCGCGGCTCGCCACGCTCGCCGCCGCCATCCGGGCGGCGTTCCCCGGCGCGGGGCTGACGCTCCGGACCGCGCGCCTGTCGACACGCTCCTGGCGCGAGCCCTGGCAGGCAGACTATGCCGGGGTCGGGACCGCGGACTTCGTCGTCCGGCCGATCGGCGCGGCGGCTCCCGCCGTCCCGGCCGGGCGGATCCTGATCTAACTCGCCCCGGGCCAGGCCTAAGGCGCGGGCGATCACGCGACGACCGAGGCCTGCCTCGTCGCCCTCGGAGACCTGCACCGGCTCGGGCGACTCCGCCCGAACGGCCGGTGCCTGGACGTCGGCACGGGGACCGGGGTCCTGGGCATCGCGGCCGCGAAGCTCGGGTACGCGCACGTGGTCGGCACCGACGTCGACCCGGCCATCCTGCGCGAGGCGGCGCGGAACGGCGCGCACAACGGCGTCGCGATGGACCTCGTCGGCGCCGAGACCCCGCCCGCGGAAGCGGCGCCCTACGACTTAGTCACCGCGAACATCCTCGTGCCCGTCCTGCACCACTTGATGCCGCATTTTTCCGCACGGCTGGCGCGGGGCGGGACGCTTCTGCTCGCGGGCTTCATCGACAAGGAACTCGCGGCATTGACGGCGACCGCCGCGGCCCACGGTCTGACCCCGTTCGGCTCGCGCACGGTCCGGGGCTGGGTGGCGTTGGCCCTCGAAAACCCGTAAAATAAACTACACACCGAGACCCATTTGTCCACGGCCCACGAATGAACGGAGTCACCGATGAAGTATCGGGATTTTCCGCTACTAGGCGGTAAGTACCAATATCCCGTCTGGGAGCGCGCCATGGAAGTGGGCGCGATCTTCGTCTATGTCGTCGTCGCCGTGCTCCTCGGGATCGAAACGGTGCGCGGCGGCACCGCGATGCTCGACGAGCGGATCGCGGGCGGCGAGATCGGCTTGTGGGCGCTGGTAGTCGGCGTGCCGCTCGGCGCGTACCTCGCGGCCGACTTCGTCTCGGGCCTCGTGCATTGCGCCGCCGACAACTTCGGCGACGAGCGCACGCCGCTCTTCGGTCCGGCCTTCGTCAAGCCGTTCCGCGACCACCACCGCGACCCGCTCGACATCACGAGCCACGATTTCGTCGAGGCGAACGGGAACAGCTGCCTCGTCAACCTCTTCGTCCTGGTGCCGACCTACGCCTTCGTGCCCGTCGCCCACCACGGCGCGGCGCTCGTCTGGGGCGTCTTCATCCTCTTCTTTACGGCCGCGATCACGATGACGAACCAGATCCACAAGTGGGCGCACATGGAGGCGCCGCCGGCCGCCGTCGTGATGATGCAGCGCTGGGGCATGATCCTGACCAAGAACGTCCACCAGGTGCACCACACCGTGCCCTTCGACCGCTTCTACTGCATCACGAACGGCTGGATGAATCCGCTGCTCGACAAGCTCAAGGCCTTCGAGCTCCTGGTCAAGGTCGTCAAGCGGCGCTGAGCCTAGGGGGCCCGAGACGATCTCGGCATCGGTCTCGTTGACGATGCCGACCTCGACCTTCTTTTCCAGGTACCTGGACCGTGATCGTAATGATGCGCCCCGACTGGCGCGGCGTGATCACCAGGGACGAGATCGGGATCACCTTGCCCGCGAGGTGCAGGGAGTGACTGATGCCCTTGCGCTCGACGGTGATGGTCTTGAGGTCGGTCCGGTGCCGGGACTTCTTGCGATAATAGGCGGCGCCGCCGCCGGCCGCGCCCAGGGCGACGAGCAGGGGAAGCGCGACTTTGAGGGCGCGGTGCATCGCCTTGCTCTTCATTTAGGAATGATCGACCAGCGGCCTTTAGGAAATGCTGAGGCGGCGCGGCCGGCCCGGGTCGGTCAGTAGTCGGTTTTGATGAACTCGGGCGCCACCGGGTAGTTGTAGCTCTGGTAGCCTTTGAGGCTCGGCTTCCCGGCCTTCTCGTAGGCCGCCTGCCAGAGTGCCGCGAGCGTGTCCGCCGCGGTCGCCATCCGGTCCGTGATCAGGTCGCGGAACTCGCCGCGGACGTCGCGCGGATCACGGCGTCCCGCCTTGATCTGCATGCCTTTTTCCATGCTGCTCGGCTTGAGCAGGGCGACCTTCCTATCGAGGGCGCGCGCGTCGTCGAGGCGTTTTCTGCTGTCGAAGGCCAGGGCCCAGGCGAGGGACAGCGGATCCTTGGCCGCCTCGGCGCGCTGCGCTTCCGGGAATTGCTGGAGGACGCGTTGGAACGGCTTGGACCGGAGCGCCTCGGCGATGACGTCCTCGTCGAGCGAGAGCGGCAGCGCGTTGACGACCTCCTCCTCGAAGTACTTGTGGATGCCGCCCTGGCCGGTTCCGAAGCCGTTGTAGTCGAGCGTGGCGTGCCACGGGTTGCCGAGGTCGCCGACGAAATGGGCCATGATGCCGGCGTCGAGCAGCGCCTCGTCGGTGGCCGCGATCATGTCTTTAGGGTTCGCCGCGGTTTTGGCCCGCGCCAGGGCGGCGACCATGCGGTTGAAGAGCTGTTGGATCCGGAAAGGCGCGGTGCCCGCCATCGCCGCCTTCGGCTTTTCGCCGTGCTCGGCGGGGCAGAGGTAGCCAGGCGGCGGCTTGGCGCAGAGCTCGGCCATGTGCGCCTCGAGCGCGGCCACGGTGCGGGGCGCCGTCGCCAGCATGGGCGCCGGGTCGAGGAACTCGAGGTCGACGTAGTGGGTCGGCGCGTTTTGGGCTTCGACCTCGGGGCCGATGTTGCGCCAGACGATGTCGGGAACATTGGCCAGGTGGCCGAGCATGTGCTCCTTCATCTCGAAGAGCGCGGCGAAGTCGTCACCGCGCGGCGAGCGCTCGATGATCAGCCGCGCCGCGACGCGCGCGATCAGGTCGTGACCGCGCTCACCCCAGGCATATGCGGACGAGCTGAGGCTCGAGCCCACAAGGAGGCAGAGGAGGACGACGGACGGTGCAGGGCGAAAGCGCAGCGGCATGGAGCGTTGATATTCTGCGTGAGCGAAGTGTTCATGAAGGCGATTCGTGCGGATGACCATACGGAAGGAACGCGTGATATTCCACTGTGTACTGGGGCGCCGGCTTCTTTTCTACAGCTTCACGCCAACTTTAAGGAATCTCCGGCGTTTTCCGCCCGGTTAAACCGACCGCCAGAGGCGACTGCTTTGTAATCACTCGACCCTTGCGGGTTATCCACAGGCGGTGTTGATAACTCGGGGGTCGGTCGCCGAATGTCCGCCGGAGGCTGGATTTTTGCCGATTCGCCTAAAGAATAATCAGTTGCCGTCAAAGGCGGTTTTTGGGAGAGTGTCGTTCCAATGCAGGGCGCCTCCTCCGAGGACAACATGACCCAGATCTCCGCAGTCGAAGGGAACACGCAGTGGCTCGATGGCGGCGCGATGTTCGGCAACGTGCCGCGCGCGCTCTGGGAGCGGTGGGCGGCGGTCGACGCCAGGGGCCGCATCCGGCTCGCCTGCCGCGGGCTGCTCATTGAGCACGCCGGGAAGCGCATTTTGTGCGAGACGGGGATCGGCTCGTTTTTCGAGCCGAAGCTCGCCGAGCGCTTCGGCGTCGCCGAAAGGCAGCACGTGCTTCTCGAGAGCCTGCGCAGCCTCGGCTTGGGCGATGCGGACATCGACGTCGTCGTGCTCTCACACCTGCACTTCGACCACGCAGGCGGCCTCCTGCCGGCCTACGCCGAGATCGCGGCGGGCAATGACCGACTGCTCTTCCCCAACGCCCAATACCTCGTGGGGGCTAAGGCCTGGGCCCGCGCCCAGAGCCCGCACGCCCGCGACAAGGCCTCCTTCGTCCCCGGCCTCGTCGAGAAGCTCGTGGCCTCGGGGCGCCTCGTCGT
>JAYVWD010000118.1:0-2688 GCA_043786345.1 Pseudomonadota bacterium | reverse complement strand
TTTAGTGGCGTGTGGCGCAGCATGTCAGGCCCTTCCCTGCAAAGCTTCGATCGGGCTGATCCTCGACGCCGTCACGGCCGGATAGAGCCCCGCCAGGGTGCCGACGACGGTCGAGATCGCGACCGCCACGACGATCGACCACCAGGGGAACACGGCGTTCCAGCCGGTGAACCAGGCGGCGGCCGCGGCGACGCCCATCCCCGCGAGGCCGCCCATGACGCCCCCGATCAGGCAGATGGTCAGCGCCTCGGTCAGAAACTGGAAGAGGATGTGGCGCTTCTTGGCCCCGATCGCCCGCCGGAGCCCGACCTCTCTGATGCGCTCGACCATGCTCGCGAGCATGACGTTGGCTATGCCGATGCCGCCGACCACCAGCGAGATGAGCGCGATCGCCAGCAGAAAATACGAGAAAAGCCGCGTCGTCGAGCGCTTCTGCTCGATCACCTCGTCGGCCGCCGTCACGGTCAGCACGTCGGCGCCGCGGTGCAGCACCCTCAAGCGCGACTCGAGGGCCTTGCGCGTCGCGATCGGGTCGGCGGCCGGGTCGAGCTTGATGACGAGGCGCTCCAGCGGCGCGAGCGGTCCGAGCGGCCCGAGCCGGCGCTGCGCGCTCGCGAGCGGCAGCAGCACGGCGTCGTCGAGCCGTAGGAGCTTCACCTTCGGCCCGCCCGCGTCCTTGCCGCCCATCTCGGGTTTTTCCGCCATCTCCGGCGCCGCCTCGCCCGCCTCGGCCTCGGCCGCGACCGGCGCCTCCCCCTGTGAGATCACGCCGATCACCGTGAGCCAGCTCCGGTCGGCGCGGAACGAGGCGCCGAGCGCCTTGTGGGGGTCGTCGCCGAACCACTTCCGCGCCAGCCCGAGCCCGATGACCGCGACCGGCCGCGCCAGCTCGTTTTCCCGCGCCGTGAAGGAGCGGCCCGCGACGAAGTCGCCGCCGAGCACGCGGTGGAAGTTCTCGGTGACGCCGAACAGCGTGAGTCGCGTCCCCGGCAGCGGCTTGTTGGCGTCGCTCGTCTTCCAGGCGCTCACCTCGGCGATGTCGGCCTCGGGCAGCAGGTCGCGCGCCAGGCGCAGATCCCGGTCGCCCAGGCCGGTCGTGGCCTTGAGGACGCGGTTCCAGCCGTCCTCGTCGAGCTCGTTGGCGGTGACGTGGACGTTCTGGGCGCCTAAGGCGTTGAGGAGGCTTTCGACCTCCTTCTCGGCGCCGAGGCCGATGCTGAGCATCGCGACGACCGAGGCGACGCCGAAGACGACCCCGATGATCGAGAGCCCCGAGCGCAGTGGGTTGGTCGTGAGCGAGACGAGGCTCTCTCTGAGCTGATAGGTGAAGTTCATCATGGCGTCATCTCCACATCGACCTCTCCGTCCGGCTTGGCCTCGTCCGGCACGTCGTCCAGGGCCAGCTCGGCCTTGAAAACCCGGGTGTCAAAGAGCGGGTGCGAAGGGGCGAGCGAGCGGTCCCAGTCGCTGGCCTTGAGCACGATGGTGCTGACCTTCACGAGTTTGGCGCCGACCTTGACCTCGCGCCGACCGAGGATTTTGACCGTGGCGCGCTGGCCCGCCATGATGCTGTGCCAGTCCTCCTCCTTGAGAAAGGCCTCTACGAAGAGGTTCTTGTCGTCGACGATTGCGAGCACCTCGGTGCCGCGGTAGGTGGCGCTGCCGACGCGCACCTTGCGGCGCTCCGAAGGAGTGCGTTTATAGACGACGATGCCCGCGCTCGTCGCCTTGCGCTCCGCCTGTCCCTGGCCGGCCTCGAGGTCCTTGATCACCCGGTTGTCGGCGGCTTCGGCCTTGGCGAACGAAGCGGTCATGTTCTCGAAGAGCCGCCGCTTGCGGGCGAGCTTGTCGCGGGCGATCCGGAGCTTGAGGCGGCGCGATTCGATGTCCATCTTCTCGATCAGCCGGTCGCGCGCCGACTGGATCCATTCAATGGAGGCGTTGGTGTCCGCCGTCGCGCCGGCCGTCAGCAGCTCGAGCTCGGACTCGTCCTGGGCGAGCTGCTTTTCCAGGCCGTCGATTACGGTTTTGAGGTCGCTGATCTTGCCCTCGCCCTTGACCCGGTCCTCGGCGAGCTTGTTGCGGGCCTCCATCAGGCGTTTCTTGGTGTTCTCGCCCTCGAGCCGGGCGACGACGTCGCCGGGCTGCACGCGCTCGCCCTCGGGCGCGAGCATCATGATGTTGAAGGACCACTCGTCGCTGCCGGCCGGGCGGATGGACTCGCTGACGCGGGCGCGCAGGAGCCCGGGCATCTTGACCGGACCCTCGGCGAAGGCCGGCGCGCCGCGCAGAAAAAGGGTCATCGCCCAAGCGAGGCGGCGGCTCATCGCTGTGTCCTCGACGCGATCCGCCCGTCCTCGATCCGCACCTGCACCTGCGCCCAGCGCGCCGTCGGCTCGTCGTGGGTGACGAGGACGATCGTGGCGCCGAGCTCCTGGTTGAGCCCGAGGAGGAACTCCAGGATCTCGCCCCGGACGGCCGAGTCGAGGTTGCCGGTGGGCTCGTCGGCGAGCAGCAGCGGCGGCCGGTGCACGATGGCGCGGGCGATGGCGCCGCGCTGCTTTTCGCCGCCGGAGAGCTGGTGCGGCCGGTGCTCCACCCGGTGGGATAGCTTGACGATGCCGAGCGCCGCGCGCGCCCGCGCCCGCCGCTCGTCCACGCCGACACCCTGATAGGTCAAAGGTAACG
>JAYVWD010000117.1:0-9357 GCA_043786345.1 Pseudomonadota bacterium | reverse complement strand
CCCCGAGGGCGCCGACGATCGTCCCGGCCCGCTCCTCCCAGCAGCCGAGGATTTCGGCGCCGAGGAAGGGATGGAGCGATTTGGCGAGAAGGCCCACGGCTCCCGTATCGGTCAAGACGGTCGAAAGGTTGGCCGATCCGGCCCGGCATTTTCGCGCCCGCCGCCCCGGCCCTGAAAAATGCCCTCAAGATGACCCGCCCACCGGTCGAAAAGGTTCTGGAACCCCGGGACTTGACCACTATTTTTGGGGAAGAGGCGACCGCGTGCGCAAGCTGACGGGATCGGAAAAGGCGGCGGTGCTGCTCCTCGCGCTGGGCGAGGAGCTGGCGGCGGCGATCCTCGCCGGCATGCCGCGCGCCGAGGCCGTGAACGTCGCGGGGTCCCTGAGCCGGCTCGGGCGGGTCGACGAGGCGACGGCGAACGCGGTGCTCGAGGAGTTCAGCGCGCGCCTCGCGGCGCACGGCAAGCCGGGGCTGATCGGCGACGCCGCGAGCGCCAAGCGCCTGCTGAAAGCGGCGCTGCCGCTCTCGGGCGACGCGCTCGACCACGCCTTCGGGCTCGCGAGCCCGGCCCTGGCCGAGACGCTCGCCGCGTTCGCCCCCGAGGACCTGGCGCGGTTTTTACTCCGCGAACACCCGCAGACGGTGGCGCTCGTCCTGGCGCACCTCGCGCCGCGCGCCTGCGGTGCCGTGTTCAAGCTCCTGCCGGCGGCGCTCCATTCCGAGGCGATCCTGCGCATCGCGCGCCTCGAGGCGGTGGACCCGCAGGTGCTGATGGACCTGGAGGACGCCGTGCGGGCGGGGCTCGGCCGGACGCGGCAACACGCAGCGCAGAAGCGCGGCGGCCCGGCGCCGGTCGCGGCGATGCTCGCGGGCCTGGACGAGCGGGCGCGGAACGAGGAGCTCGCCCGGCTCGAGGAGCGGGATCCGACGCTCGCGGCGCTGGTGCGCGAGCTGCTCTTCGTCTTCGACGACCTCGCGGCGGTGGACGACCGCGGTCTGCAGGAGCTGCTCAAGGCGGTCCCGGAGGCGCAGCTCAAGCTCGCGCTCCTGGGGGCCGGCGAGGCGCTCGCGGCGCGGTTCTTCGCCAACATGTCGGAGCGGCGGGCCCAGGCCCTGAAAGTCGACCTGGCGGCGATGCCTAAGACTAAGGTGAGTGACGTCGAGGCCGCGCGGAAGGAGCTCGCGGCGCTGGCCCGGAAGCTGATCGAGGACGGAAAGATCATGGATCCACGCGCCGCCGCCTGAGAGCCCCCCGGCCGCCTTGACTTCGCGCGCCGGCCGGTTGATCCTCGCCGCATGCTGCGCGCGCGCAAAATCCTCGCGATCGTCCTCTGGCTCCTTTACGGCTTCGCCGTTTCGGCGCACGCGGCCCACCATATCCTCGAGGCCTCGCAGCCGGCCGGCCAGCACTTTGACGACGGCCCCTGCATGGACTGCGCAGCCCTCGGCGCGCTCGGGTTGCTCCTCGTCGCCGCGCCGCGCCTGCCGGCCGCGGCGACGCAATTCGCGACATATTTCGCGCCCTTGCCGGAGCCCGCCGCCATCCCCCGCGCGGCGCCCCGCCGCATTCGCGAAGCCCGCGGCCCGCCCCCCCGAAAGCCGCTGAATCCCTGAAGCAAATCGCGAAATTCCCTGCTAATTTAGCTCGTCCGGAGGCAACCCGTGCTGTCTAAAAACCTCATCATTTGTGCCGCGGCCCTCGCGCTCGCCGCGCCCGCCGCCCTCGGCAAGGGCAAGCCCAAGCCCCTCAAGCAACACGTCCACGATCACGGGCATGCCAAGCTGTCGATCGCCATCGACAACGACCTCATCGGCTTCGACCTCGAGATCCCCGGCGACGACGTCTTCGGCTTCGAGCACCCGCCGAAGACCGACGCCGAGAAGAAGACCGTCGACGACGCGATGGCCACCCTCAACGGCAAGGCGCTCGAGCTCTTCGTCCTGCCCGCCGATCTCGGCTGTGCCGCGCAGGCGGCGAAGGCCACGCGAAACCAGGAAGGCAGCCACGCCGACGTGGACGCCACCTACAAGATCAAGTGCGCCGAGCCGCTCGCCGGCGCCGAGCTCAAGCTCGGGCTCTTCAAGGTGTTCAGCCGGCTCAAAGAGGTCAAGGTGCAGGTGAACTCCGGCGCCAAACAGTCCGCCCAGTCGGCGAAGAGCGCCGACGACGCGGTCAAGCTATGAGCGCCGCGGTCGAGGTTAAAGGCCTGACGTTCCGCTACACGAAGGGTGGGCCCGCGATCCTCGACATCCCGGAGCTCACGCTCCAGCGCGGGGAGCGCGCCTTCCTGCACGGGCCGAGCGGCAGCGGTAAAACGACGCTGCTCGGCCTGCTCGCCGGCATTTTGCCGGTGAGCACGGGGACGGTCAGCATCCTCGGCCGCGACTTCGGCGCGCTCAAAGGTCAGGAGCGCGACCGTTTTCGCGGCTCGCACATCGGTTACGTCTTCCAGATGTTCAACCTCATTCCCTATTTGAACGTCCGCCAGAACATCCAGCTGCCGCTCGGGATCAGCCCCGAGCGCGCGGCCCGTCTCAAGGGCAGCCCCGATGCCGAGGCGCGCACCCTGGCGGCGCACCTCGGCATCGAGTCCTACCTCGACCGACCGGTCACGGAGCTCAGCGTCGGCCAGCAGCAGCGGGTCGCGGCGGCGCGCGCGCTCATCGGCTCGCCCGAGCTCGTCATCGCCGACGAGCCGACCTCGGCGCTCGACCACGACCACCGCGAGGCTTTCCTCAGAGTGCTGTTCGCCGAGGCCGAGCGCACCGGTTCGACGGTGATCTTCGTGAGCCACGACCACACCCTCAAGCCGCTCTTCCCGAAGGTCGTTTCGCTGCGTGAGGTCAACCGCGCCGCGATGCCCTCGGCCGAGGTGGGATAACCCATGTTCACCATCCGGCTCGTCATCCGCTCCCTCCTCAACCGTCGCCTCACCAGCTTCCTCACGCTGATGTCGGTGATGCTCAGCGTCGCCCTGTTGATCGGCGTCGAGCGCGTGCGCCAGGGCGCGCGGGAAAGCTTCAAGAACACCATCAGCCAGACCGACCTGATCGTCGGCGCCCGCGGCGGCACGATCCAGCTGCTTCTTTACGCGGTCTTCCGCATGGGGAGCGCGACGGCCAACATCTCCTACGAAACCTACGAGAAGCTCAAGGCGAACCCGGACGTCGCCTGGACCATCCCGTATTCGCTCGGCGACAGCCACCGCGGCTTCCGCGTCGTCGGCACCACCGGCGATTTCTACGAGCACTACCGCTACCGGCACGACAAGAAGCCGGAGTTCGAGGAGGGCGGCCGGGCCCCGAACGGCGTCTTCGAGACCGCGCTCGGCGGCGACGTCGCGGCCAAGCTCGGCTACAAGCTCGGCCAGCGCATCGTGCTCGCGCACGGCGTCTCGGACGTCACGATCCAGAAGCACGACGACAAGCCGTTCACCATCGTCGGCATCCTGCAGAAGACGGCGACCCCGATCGACCGCTCCGTCTACATCACGCTCGAAGGGATGGAGGCGATCCACATCGATTGGCAGGACGGCGCGCCGCCGCTGCCGGGCCAGGAGATGCCCGCCGCCCAGCTTACGGCGCAGAAGATCCCGATCAAGGCGATCACCGCGTTTTTGCTCGGCGCCAAGTCGCGCATCGACACGCTCCGCCTGCAGCGGATGGTCAACGACTACGAGGATGAGCCGCTCATGGCGATCATCCCGGGCGTCGCCCTGGACGAGCTCTGGGACGGCCTGAGCTATGCCGAAGACGGCCTCCGCGTCGTTTCGGCCTTCGTCGTCGTCGTCGGGCTCCTCGGCATGCTCGTCTCGATCTACAACTCGCTCAACGAGCGCCGCCGCGAGATGGCGATCCTGCGCTCGGTCGGGGCGGGCCCCCGGCTCATTTTCACCTTGATGGTGACGGAGTCGCTCGTGCTCACCGTCGTCGGCGCGATGCTCGGCGTCCTTTTCATGTATTCCTTACTCTTTACCCTGCAGCCCGTGATCGAGCGGCACTTCGGGCTCTTCATTCCGATCAAGCCGCCGTCGCTGGAAGAGTGGATATATCTGGGGACGATCTTCGTGCTAGGCTTGGGCCTCGGAATCATCCCCGCCGGACGCGCTTACCGCAACACCCTGCACGACGGCCTGACGATTCGCATTTGAGGACCTCCCCTTTGAAAACGCCCGTCAAAATTGCGCTGATCGCCGGCCTCACCCTGCTCCCCGTGGGGGCGGTCGTGGTCTACGGCATCGCGAAGCAACAGGACAAAGGCGCCGGCGCCGGGACCGCCTCGGGGGACTATAAGGAAATCGACTGGCGGCTTCTGCGCCAGCTCGACACGACGACCGGCAACAAGCCCCCGGAGCTGGCCCTCGTCGACGGCAAGTCGGTTAAAATCCCGGGCTTCGTCGTGCCGCTCGACGACGACGACACCGGCCTCACCGAGTTCCTGCTCGTGCCGAGCCCGCAGGCCTGCATCCACGTGCCGCCGCCGCCGCCCAATCAGATGATCATGATCCGCATGAAATCCGGCACCGCGCCGCAGCGCTCGTGGGGCCCCGTGTGGGTCAAGGGCCAGATCAACATCGCGACGATGGACAGCCAGTACGGCAAGATCGCCTTCATGATGCGCGGCGACAGCGCCGAGCCGTACAAAATGGACGACGCGCAGCAAAACTGATGCAACGCCTTCGCGCCCACTTCGCCGGGAAAACGCACGTCATCTGGGACTGGAACGGGACCTTGCTCGACGACGTCGAGATGACGCTCGACCTGGTCTCCGATGCGACCGAGGCCAACATCGGCCGGCGCCTGACGCGGGACGAGTACCTGGAGCTCTTCCGGTTCCCGATCCGGACCTATTATGAAGAGCTCGGCTTCGACTTCGCGCGCGTCAGCTTCGAAGATCTGTCGCGGCAGTTCATGGAGCGCTTCGAGGCGCGGGTGCGCGGCTGCGAGCTCTTCTCCGGCACGCGCGAGCTGCTCGCCGAGCTGCGCGCCGACCGGATCGACTGCTCGATCCTGACGGCCGCGCACGAGGACAACGTCAAGGCGCTGCTCCGGCACTTCCGGATCGACGGCTATTTTCACGCGGTTTTCGGCCTGCAGGACGTCTACGCCCGGAGCAAGGTCGAGCGCGGGCGCCAGCTGCTGGCCCACCTCGGCCTGCCGCCCGCCGCGCTGATCCTGGTCGGCGACACCGACCACGATTACGAGGTGGCACAAGCGCTCGGGATCGACGCGGTGCTGGTTACCGCGGGCCACCAGAGCCGGACGCGGCTCGAGAAGGTCCACCACCTGGTCGTGACGCGATGACGGCGCGGCGCATGAGCATCAGGATCCACACGCCGAGGTAAAACGGCAGGGCGATCGCGACGACGAGGGGCCGTCAAAAAGGTCCTGAACGTGCTGCGCTACGCGCCGACCTTCTCGCTGGCGCGAATCGACCTCGGCTGGACCTTCTGAACAAGCTATCCACATAAAATTGCTACCGGATTTCGGGCACCGAAGGGCGACCCTCGAAAACCGGCAAATACCGCCCCGAAACCGGCCAAAAACCGGGCATTAGGGGTTCCCGCCGTTTGGGCGGAGCACTCAAGCTGCCGAATCAACGGGCGTATTGCGGCAATTTTCTTTTTGTCTCAACTTTCCGGAGGACCGGCCCGAGGACCCAGATGTGAATTTCGTGGCGGACCCCGCAAGAAAGCCACACCAACCCCGTCAAAACAAACTCAAGATGGGACCCCCGCATGAATCTCGCCCGCACCGCACTTTGCCTGACGACGCTCGTCGCCACCGCCGCCCTCGGGGCCCCGCGCGACCAAGCCTACCGCATGCACAGCCGCCTTACCGGCATCCCCCCGGCCCCCGCGGTCCTCGACCAAATGGAAGCGTTGATCAAGGATGGCAAGCCGGAAGACGCCGCGAAGATCGCCATCCAGAACCCGTCGTTCTACAACCTCACCCTCAAGAACTGGGTCGCGCCCTGGACCAACAAGGACCAGTCGGTGCGCGCCGCGCTCAACGACTACAGCGCGACGATCATCGGCATGGTGCGCGACGACCTGCCGTTCACCGACGCGCTGTCGGGCGACTTCATCTACGTCGGCAAAGCGGGGATCACCGGCGTGCCGGTGTACTCCACGGCCAACAACGACCACTACGTGGCGCTCGAGACCCAGGCCGTCGACCTGATGGCTAACCTGGAAAAGCAGACGCAATCGACGCTTACGACGCTCGGCGAGACGGCCGGCGTGATGACGACGCGCGGCTTCGGGTCCACCTACTTTTTCGACGGCACCAACCGTGCCGCCGTGCGCTTTACGCTGCTGACCTACCTCTGCAACGACCTGGAGCAGCTCGCCGACACGACGATCCCGGACTTCCGCGTCCGCCGCGACGTCGACCGCGAGCCGGGCGGCGACTCGAACGTCTTCCGCAACAAGTGCGCCGGCTGCCACGCCGGTCAGGACGGCTTCGGCGGCGCCTTCGCCCACTTCGACTTCGTCAACAATGCGGTCGTCTACGACAAAACCAAGGTCGCCGACAAGATGAACAAGAACGCCACGACCTTCGCCGACGGCTACGTCGTGACCGACGACTCCTGGGTCAACATGTGGACCGCCGGCCAGAACGCCCGCATCGGCTGGAACGGCGCCCAGACCGGTACCGGCGCGACCTCCTACGGCAAGATGCTCACGGCCACCGACGAGTTCCCGGTGTGCATGGCCAAGCGCGTCAAGAACGCCGTCTGCCTCAACCCCGTCAAGGAGATCAGGAACGAGGACGTCCAGGACCTGGCGATGCAGTTCAAAAGCGACAACTACAACATGAAGAACCTGTTCGCCCGCACCGCGGCCGAGTGCATGGGTGACTGACGTCCCCGCCAAAGCCCAAGACCCTCTGAAACCAACCAAACTCTAGAGGACCAGAGACGCATGAAGACCATCCCCGACGCCCTCCTCGCCCTTGTCCTGGCCGCATCAATCGCCGCCTGCTCCAGCGAGGATCACACGAGCCTCCGGTCCGCCGGCAAAGGGAAGCAAAACCACGCCGACGCCGTGCCCAACACCGGCGGCGACGGCAGCACCCCGGCCGCGCAGGACCCCACGGGCCATCCGACGCTCCCGCCCGACAGCGCGCACACGCCTTCGACGGGCGACGAGTCCCAGACCGGAAACGCGTCCGGCAGCGGCAGTGGCGACGGCACCGACCCGGGCGCCGGCAGCCCGATGGTGGAAGAGCCGATGTCCCAACGCCCCGCGGTCGGCATCCGCAATTTCCGCCAGATCAACGACACGATGGCGGCCCTCACCGGCGTACCGCGCACCACGACCGCCGTCGCCACCGCCTATGCGACGCTCGAGACGCAGCTGCCCGACAACAACGACATCCGAACCTTCGCCGGCTCCCACCAGGTCGCGATCTCGAAGCTCGCGGTCGAGTATTGCGACGCGATGGTCGAGAGCCCGACGCTCAGCGTCGCCGCCATCCCGGGCTTCAACTTCGCCGCCCTGCCGGCCGCCGCCTTCAACGCCGCCGGCAAAGACCTGGTCGCGAAATCGCTGCTCGCGAAGTTCTGGGGCACCGGCCTCGAAAGCAACCCGAACGAGGCCGAGACCCTGACGATGCTGGCCGCCCTGATCGACGACACGGTCGCCGGCAAAGCCGCCACGGCGCAGATCACGAAGAACGTGGTGAAGGGCATCTGCACCGCGCTTCTGTCCACCGGTCAGGTTCTCTTCCTCTGACCCAAAACGACTCCAACGCGCAAACAACCCGCTTTTTCCCCTTAGAGGAGCATCGGACATGGGCAAGTTCTTCAAACGCAAAGACGCGCAACCAGGCTCGGGGCCGTTTTACCACAAAGACCACCGCCGCCCGATCTCGCGCCGCGAGCTGGTCGGCCAGGGATTCATGGCCGGCGCCAGCTTCGTCGTGATGCCGAGCCTGATCTCGATCCTGCTCGAGCATGAAGCCATGGCGAAGGAAGGCCTACTGTGCGGCGGCGGCGCCGGCGTCGGGGCCGGCGGCGCCCGGTTCACCCCCTTCCTCGTCTTCGACCTGAGCGGCGGCGGCAACATCCCCGGCTCGAACGTCCTCGTCGGCAAACGCGGCGGCCAGGAGGACTTCCTGACGACCTACTCGACCCTCGGCCTGCCCGACACGATGCACCCGAAAATCGCCGGCCAGACCAACGCCGAATACGGCCTGCGCTTCCACGCCGACAGCGCGATCCTGCGCGGCATGAACACGGTGACGACGGCGACGACGCGCGCCGCGGTCGACGGGGCCGTGTTCTGCACCTCGTCCAACGACGACAGCGGCAACAACCCCCACAACCCCATGTATTGGATCCTGAAAGCGGCGTCCCCGGGCGAGCTGATCGCGCTGGCCGGCACGCGCTCGAGCCCCTCGGGCGGTAATTCGCTGGCCCCCGCCGACTCCATCAACGCCGGCGCCAAGCCCGTCGTCATCACGAAGCCCGCCGACGTCCTCGGCCTGATCAACCCGGGCAAGCTCGCCGCCCTGCTCAGCGGCCCCGACGTGGAAAAAATCCTGAAGGCGGCGCGTAGCATGAGCGCGAGCAAGCTCGACCTCTTCCAGAAGAAGGACCTGAACGAGCAGGTCCGGGACCTGGTCGAGTGCGGCTACCTGAACGGCGGCGAGCTCGTCGCCAAGTCCGCCAACGTCGCGACCTACGACGCGGCGCAGGACGCGCAGGTCACCGGCGTCTTCAAGACGCTCGCGGCCGGCCAGACGCCGAACGCCGACGAGGCGCGCGTCGCCTCGATCGCCAAGCTCGTCCTCGAGGGCAAAGCCGCCGCCGGCACGATCGAGATGGCCGGCTTCGACTACCACGACGGCTCGCGCGCCAGCGGCGAGACCAAGGACCAGAACGTCGGCAAGCTGATCGGCCAGGCGCTCGAGCTCGCCGCCGTGAAGAAGTCGGACCTCATGATCTACGTCTTCACCGACGGCGGCGTCACCAGCAACGGCCAGGCCGACGCCAGCGCGGCCGGCCGCGGCAAGGGCGGGTGGCAGGCCGATTCAGGCCAACGCTCCGCCTCCTTCACGCTGGTTTACAACAAAGACGGCACCCGCGTGAAGCTCGCGAAGGACGGCCGCCGCCAGGTCGGCGCCTTCCTGGACGCCGGCGGCGTCGACCAGAGCGTGAACAAGATCTCGAACTCCGTGGACGCGCTCGCCCGCGCCGTCACGGCGAACTACCTGGCGTTGCAAGGCGCCGAGTCGAAGTTCGCGCAAGTGGTCGGCACCGACCCCTTCGGCGCGGACCTCGCGACCGAGTACCTGGCGTTCCAGAAGCTGCGCTGACCGGCTCGGGGCTTAGCCCCGCCGACGCACT
>JAYVWD010000116.1:0-6844 GCA_043786345.1 Pseudomonadota bacterium | reverse complement strand
GCCGACCAGCCCGCCGCTCAGGATCAGGGACGAGGTGTAGCGCATCGGGGTGCGCCCGACGAGCTGCACCGAGGTCATCGCCGCCCAGGCTTCCGTCAGGAACTGGCTTTCGGCCTCGTTTTCGAAGTGCTCCGCGACGTCGGTATACGTCAGCAGGTAGTGGTTCGCCGCCGACGACACGATGATGTGCGCCTGCATGAGCGGCACGTTGTCGAGCTTGAACTCGGTGTAATAAAGCAGGCCCTGGCGGGAGTCGCCCATCTCGACGGGCAGGTGGTTGCGCACCTTGTAGTCGCCGATGGCGTTCGAGATCGCCTGGAACTTCCGGGGAATCTCCTCCTCGAACTCCTTGGCGGTGATGTCGTCCATGTAGCGCGGGCCCTCGAAGGCCGCGACCTGGAGCGTTCTCTGGTATTTGAACCGGGGGTCGCGCGGCGGCATCGCCATCAGCGTGAGGCCCGGCTCCTTCGTGTAGATTTCCCAGCCCAAGGGCGGCTCGAGCGACAGGTCGCCGTCCTTCAACGTGAGGCGCTTGCCCTCGGAGATGAAGTCGTAGGGGCCGCGCTTCTCGAGGTCGGCCGCGTCCGCGGCGGTGGCGGCCTGGTTGCCGCTGCCGGTCTCGGTCTTGATGCCGCTGCCCAGCTCTGCTTGTTCGTCCTCGACTGGCGCTTTCGCCTTGGGCGAGGGCGCGGCATTCGCCACCTTCTTCGCGGCCTTGGGCGTCGCCGGGTCGGCAGCCTTGGCGTTGCGGGTGACGGGCGCCGGCGCCACGTCGACCGCGGCTTCGTCCCCGGCGGGCGCCTCGTCGACGGCGGCGCCGTCCTCGACGGCGGCCGTCGGCTCCTCGGTCGGCTCGACGGTGACTTCCTCCGGAGCGGCGTCCTCCTCGTCCTGGCCGAGCGCGGGCAGGGAAAGCCCGAGCGCGAGCAGGGAGGCGAGTCGAACGTGCTTCGTGATCTTCATGGAAACCCTCGCGTCAATCTCGATGGACTGGAACCTTGAGTGTACCAGAGTCCAAGGGCTCAGGCCGACGGCCGGCGCGCTTTGCCCCCGACCGAGCGGCGCTCGATGATCCCGTTTTTCTGCTGCTCGATGGCCCGCTCGATGATGTCGAGCGCATGGCCCTGCTCGATCTCATAAACGCCGTAGTGGATCGGCTCGTCGCGGCCTGGCTTGTTTCCGCTACCCTGCTCGCCGGCGCGGGTGCGGACCTCCATCGGGATCGCGTTGACCAGGCGGCAGACCAGCTTGAGCGCGGTATGATGCCGGTAAACGGGGTGCCACATCGGCTCAGAGTCGACGGTGTAAATCGCGACGATGCTCCAGTGCTGGACGTTCTCGCCGTCGTCGACCGGCGGCGCCGTGAAGAGGACGAAGTCGCCGCTCCGCGCCGAGGTCCCCATCGGGCGCAGGAGGCGGTCCACGGACGGCTCGGACGCCGTCATGAGCTCGTTGTAGCGGCGGGCCGAGAGCGGGACGAGCCACATGCGGGTCTCGCGCGGCATCTCGAGGGCCGGGTCGAGCTGATCGCCCCGCAGCTCGTCTTCCACGTTGGCGAGCTCGAGGCGGACGTGCGAGGAGGGCAGGCCCTCGGCGCCGAGCAGGCTCACGGCGCGGGTGAGGAAGTGCTTCGCCTTCTCGGCCTCGCCGAGCTTGGCGTGGCAGTGGCCGAGGAGCCCGACGACTTCGGGGTCCTGCTCGCCGTGGCGCTCCACGAGGCGGGTGAGCGTGGCGCGCGCCGCCGGGTAGTTGCCGTCCTCGAAGTTCGCGAAGGCCTTGTAGTACTGGTAGTCGACCTGGAGCGGGTAGAGCTCGCAGAGGCGCTCGGCGTAGATCGCGGCGCCGGCATAGTACCCGGCGTCGACCTGGCCGTGGTATTCGGCGACGAGCGGCAGCGGGGCCTTGCGGAACATGCTGCGCATGGTCGAGAGGGTCTCGGAGAGCGGCTCGCCGCCGCCGCGCTTGACGAGCGCGCGGGCCAGCTGCTGCCAGTGGAAGTAGTCGGTGACGGCGCCGGTGCAGCGCAGCAGCGCCGGGACGTGGTCCTCGTCGTGGAGGTCCAGGGTGCGGCTCTCGACCAGCTGGACGAGCTCCATGCAGTAGGGGTTGTGGACCCGGTCCTTCACGCCGCGGGCCATGAGGCTCGCCGCCTGGAACTCGTCGAGCTCGAAGTGGGCGATGGCGCGCAGCGCCGCGTAGGTCTCGTGGTCGTCCGGGTCGGCCTGGCCGCGGGTGAAGAGGTGGCTCTTGAGCTCGCTCAGCGAGTGCAGGTCCCCGGCCTCGGCCAGGGAGTCGATCCAGAGGCGGTACGCCTGGAAGCGGGCGCCGCAGTCCGGCTCCTCGGCGAGCACGTTCGCGGCCTGGTCGGCGGACTTGGCGAAGTCGCCGCGGAAGTACGTCGCGAGCGCGGCCTCATAATCTTTCTGCTCATGATCTGCCGAATCACGGTTTCCGAGGGATTGGACGAGTGAGACGAGGTCCATGCAGCAGCTCCCAGTGGTGTGCGTTACACCCCAGGGATCGGTCGGAACCGTCCAAACTTTAGACGGTCGGCCCGCGGCGGGCGCTTGGACAAAAAAGAAAAGAGCCTGGAAGGGCTCTTTTGAATTCATGGCAAGACCCACGGAGCGTCTGCCTCGGCCGACCTGGTTCAGCCGGCCTTGCGGACCTTGGCTGGGGCCTTGGCGGGCGTCTGCGGGATCGATTTGGCGGCCGGCTTCGCCGAGGCGGCGGCGGGCTTGCTGCGCACGGCGGGCGGGATCGGCTGGGCGGCGCTGATCTCGATCTCGTCATGGCGGTCGATGAGCGTCTCGCGGAGCTCGTCGTAGCAATGGTCGCAGATGGACTGGTCGACGGTGTTCTTCTGGATCTCACCCCAAACCAGGAGGACGGTCCAGGCCTGCTCGGAGAAGTCGCGTCGGCGAACCTTCTGGTCTTCGCCGCAGTTCGCGCACGTTTCCACGATATTTTGCATTGGATGAGCTCCCACAAGCTTTTCGATCTTGAACCCCACGACGTCTCTCCTCTAACTTGGCTTGCCGTTCATTTGGTCGATCAACCAGGAGCCATTGAGCAAAGGACAAAGGGATCTTTCGATCTTTTTGCTATTTCCGAGAAACTTTGGTCCACCGTATCGGCAGCTGCCGAAAAACCTTGAGCGGTGATCCAGAGTTTCCTACTTTTGACAATGAGATCCAGAGGATCCAACTGTCGCCAGCGGGGTCGTAGCGGTGGTTTGCGAGGCGGGGACGCCGAGGGTATGAGGTCCCGTGGGCCCCCTCGCTCAGGAAGGGGCTTGCTCTCAAAACACATGAAAATTGTGTCTGCTTTGCTCGCCACCAATTTTCCACAAGGGAAATGGGACGTCAACAATTTTCTGGCTGAGCGGCCAAAAAGATCTCAGTTGGCCTTCTGATAAGGAGTGCCGTCGAAGTAGAACTTCAGCACTTCCTGCTTGATATTGTGGAACCGCAAACTCTCGCTGCGCACCGTGAGCAGCGGCTTCCAGGTCTCGTTGGCCTGGAGCTTCGCGCCGTTCCGGTAGTGCAGGAGGCCCTGGAGGTAACGGACCTCGTGGTCCGCCTCGGGGTCGGCCTGGTCGAGGTGGAGCTTCGCTTGCCGGATCTGGCCGCTCTTCAGGTACGCGTGCGCCAGGATGCGCAGCACGCGGCCGTCGCGCGGCTCGAGGTCGTGCGCGAGTTTGGCGTACTCGATGGCCTTCTCATACGAGCGCCCCTGCCAGATGAAGCAGTCGGCGAGCTCGACGTAGGCCTTCGCCTGCTGGGCTTTGGACACCTCGGGGTAGAGCAGCATCTGGTCGAACCAGACGCAGGCGGTCTCGAGGCGCCAGAGCTCTTTGAAAATGATGCCGAGCGCCCAGTGGATGTTGGGGCTGTCGAAGTTGGTGTTCAGGAGCTTCATGAAGTCGTAGGTGCCGCGGTTCGCGTCGTGGCGGCAGGCCGCCTGCACGAGCTCCAGCAAGGCTTCTTCGGACCCGTTCGTATAGAGGTAGCGGAGCTTCCGGCGGGCGTAGACGAGCTCGTTGGCGTTCACCGCCTCCATCCGGCGGGTGTTGGCGTCGAAGTCGCTCCAGTCGATGCGGGCGTCGTCGCCGCCGGTCAGGCCGGAGAGCACGGGGTCGACCTTGCGGAGCTCGTCCTCGAGCGGCGCGAGGTGGAGGAGGTTCACCACCTCCTGCACGAGGTACGATACGTTCCAGGGGTCGATGGCGAGGACGCGGCGCAGGAGCACCTGCGACTCGCGGTGGTTCTTGACGCGGGCGTGGTAGTTCGCCTTGAGCCAGAAGATCTCGGCCTGGGCCTCGGGCGCGAGGCCCTCGCTCGAGGCGATCTGGGTCAGGATCGTCATCGCCGCGTCGGGCTCGCCGTGCTGCATCATGAAGCTGGCGTGCTTGAGCGCGGTGGCGCGGTTCTTCCCGTCGAGCTCGTACATGGTGACGTAGTGGCGCGTCGCGCGCTCGACGTTGCCGAGGCGCAGGTAGACGTCGGCGATGTGGCCCTGGACGTCGGCGTCGCCCGAGTATTTGGCGAGCAGGCTGTGGAGCAGCGCGAGCAGCTCGACCTTGTCGCCGCTGCCGTCGACCAGCTGGCGCAGGCGCTCGCGGCCGATCAGGTATTCCTCGACGTTCACGCCGGCGAGCTTCAGGCTGCTCACGAGCAGGCAGAAGCGGATATCCGGGTTCTCCGGGTGGACGTCGTACGCTTCGAGGAAGAGGTCGCGGGCCAGCCGGTATTCGCCCATGGAGAGGAACTGGCTGCCGATTTTCTGCACCATCACGGGGCTCTGGCCCTCGTTGCGCAGGATCTTGCGGTAAAACTTGTAGGCCTTCGGGAAGTCGTCGAACTCCTCGAGCACCTTGGCGATGAAATAGAGCACGCCTTCGGGCGTCTTCGGGTCGTCCAAGGCGATGATCGCGAGGCCGCCGGCGCGGCTCCGGCGGCTTTCGGCCTGGGCGCGGTCGCCCTGCGCTTCGGAGATGCGCGCGGTCGCGAGCAGCTCGTAGATCTGGACCTCGGACGGGCAGGCGCCCTTGTTGTCCATCCACCATTCGGAGAGGGTCTGGATGGCGGCTTCGGCTTCCGAGTAGCGCTCGGACTGGAGGAATTCCGCGCAGAGCTTGCGGTGGGTCTCGAAGTTCCCGTAGACGTTGTACGGCGCGGCCTGCTCGAAGAGGTAGAAGAAGTGGTCGCCTTTTTTCTCGTCGCCCATCTGGTAGAAGACCTGGGAGAGGCCGAAGTAAGCGATGTACCAGTCGGGGTCCAGGTTGAGGGCCTGCTCGTAGTTATTGACGGCGCGGTCGTGGTTGCCCTGCGTCTCCATCGAGTAGCCGATGCCGTAGTACGCCGCGGCGAACGGGCCGTAGGTCTTGAGCAGGTTCTGGAAGCTGACGATCGAGTCGGTCGAGGCGACCTCGTCGCCGTGTTGCTCGACGAACGCGAGGCAGGTCTCGTCGATGAGCGACGGGCCTTTTTCGCGCAAATTCTTCAGATATTCGCCCTTGAGTCGGTCGAGCTTCTTGAGCATCGCGGCGAGCTCGATCCGGCGCACATGGGCGATCAGCACGGCCTTGCCGGCCTCTGATACCACGACGTCATCCAACAGCTTCTCCGCGTCAGCGTAGCGCTTTACGAAGATCAGTTTGTTGGCTTCTTCGAGCCGATTTGCGACCACTGTTTCCATGAAAGAGTTATCGGAGATGGCCGCGCCGACCTGAGAATTTCTTGCCGCAAAATGCTGCTAGACTGCGGTTTGGTCCCGGGACGACTGACTAAATCGCGAAAACTTGGGGCGCGGGTGCCGATAACTGGCCCCCGCCTTCGCGCGGCGCAACGGCGGGCCGGCCCGCGAACGGCCGCGATCAGTCGCAGGTCACGGTCTCGGCGGCGGCGATGGCGTCGCGGATGGTGGTCTTCTCGACCTCGCCCCAGTAGCCGGCGGTCGCGCCGGCCAGGTGGCCGTTGCAGTCGAGGACGAAGGTCTGGGGGATGCCGTCTTCCTGCATCAGGGCCTGCCAGACCAGGTGCCCGACGTCCCGGACGACGGGGTGGTTGGGGGCGTTGGCCTGGATCCAGCGCTGGTAGTCGCGGTCGTTGGAGTCGAGGCCCATATCGATGAATTGGACGCGGGTGTCGAGCCTGAATTCGGTTGCCATCGCGTCGACCTGGGCCGCGTTCCGATTGCACCAGGAGCAGCTCACGCTGTAGGCCTCGAGCACGTGGACCTTGTTTTTGTTCGCGGTCTCGGCGAGCTCGTACCGCGAGTCGCGGGCGGGGCCGTTCATCCACGGGAAGCCGGTGGTCGCGGGGTCGATGCCGTTCGCATAACTGCCGCCGGTGCCGGCGAGGGCCGCGGTGCTCAGGCAGGTCGCAAGGACGGCTGCCATCATCGTCTTCATCGGGATCTTCCCCTCGGTTTCGTGGGCTTCTCCCACCTTTGGAGTATGATTATCTCACCGATCCGTCCACGCGCGCGACGCCAAAGCATGGCCCGGCCCTTCCAGCCCTGGAGGCTCTTTTGCGTTCCATCAACAAGCCCCTGTTCATCAAGTTGTGCCTGCTGGTTGCGGTCACGTTCGCGCCGACGGCGGGCGCGCAGGTCGAGCAGGCGCGGCCGTGGCTCGGCGTCGCGATCGACGCCGGCAAGACCGGCGTCCTGGTGAAGGACGTCATCCCCGGCACGCCGGCGGAGGAGTACGGGCTCAAGGCCGGTGACGAGATCACGTCGGTGGGCGGCCACCGGGTGACCAAGCCGGAGGAGCTGATCGCCGAGGTGCGGGCGCAAGGCGTTGGAAACAAAGTGAAAGTCGAGTTTCAACGGGCGGGCA
>JAYVWD010000115.1:0-3607 GCA_043786345.1 Pseudomonadota bacterium | reverse complement strand
GCAAAACCAGTGGAAAGCTTCTTGTTCATCGCGCATTCTCCCGTTGCCTGGACATGACTTATCCTTCGGCGCGAGCCCCGCGCTCCTTGACTTCGAGGGACCCCGGGCCGGTCCCCGCGGAGGGTTCGGACGGGCGAAGCTCAAGGGGGAAACCGCCTGACCTTGGGATTCCGCCAAGATCCGCGTTCGCCGCCGCGGCGCGCCCTTGGGCGCGCGCCGCCGCCGTCACGGTCCGTTTTGCGCCGCCGCTCCTGGCGCCGGGGCCGTCCGCAACTGCACTAACATTCGAGGCTTACCGCCCTGCTCCGCCGCGGTATGCCGCACGGCCGCCTCGGTGATCCGACCGCTCGGCAGCCGGAAGGTAACCTGCCGCCAGACCGGGGGCATCGGCGCCTCCTTGCCGTGCACGGCCGCCCCGGCCGGTAACCGCGCCCGCTCACTTGCCGCACGACTCCCAATCGAGCGCCAGCATGCCGAGGCGCGTCACCTTGAGCTTGCTCGCCGCCGCGCCCGCGCCCTCGACGCCGGCCGCCACGTCGACGATGAGGGTCGTCTCGCTGCCGCAGTCGCCGGCCTTTTGCTCGAGGGTCACCTTGTCGTCGTGCATCTCGGTGTCGCCGGCCTTGTCGACCTTGAGCGTCCCACCCGCTTTTTCCGGCTTGTTCTTGTAGTGGTAGCTGACCGTCACGTCGCCCGTCGCGCCGCCCTCGAGGTGGGAGAGGAGGGCGAAGGTGAAGGACTTCGGCTTGAGCCGCCCCTTGTCCTTGTGGGTGATGACGAGCGTCGTCTGGCAGTGGACCCGGCCGCCCACGGCCTTGAGGTCCGGGGTCTGGAAGCGCAGCTCGCTGCCGTCGACCGCGATCCAGTTCTCGACGGCGCCGTTCGTCTTGCAGCCGGTGCCTTCCTGGGAGGCCGCCTTCACGTCCGAGCCGTTGCCGGCGCCGGCAAGAGCGAGGCCAGGGGCGCCGACGAAAAGGGCGAGGACCCAAAGGGGGCGGCGGATCGAATTCATGAGGTCTGTCCTTCGAATTGAGCCTGAAGAAATAATTGTGACACGGAGCCGCCCGGCTTGCTACCGATGGGGCGCTGGACCCACTGCCGGCACCCTTTCGGTTGGGTTCCCGGACCCTCTTGAACGGCCAAGGCTCCGCCCTGGACCCGTCGGACAGACCAGCGCCGGCCATCGCGAAGGCCGGACCGACGCGGGGCCTTCGGTTTACATCTGTACGGAGTCCGGGACGCCCGCCGCCTTTTCAGCCTTTTTAAGGCTAAAGATCAGGCGCTGATCCTCAGGCGCAACTTTCAGCGCCGCTTGATAAAAGCGAATCGCCTGCTTCGGGTTCTCGTCTTTCATGAAGTGATTACCCAGCCGGTAATTGGCATCCACATGGTGCGGATTGATCTTCACCGCCTTGTAGTAGAAGCTCAGCGCTTCCTTCTGACTGCCCTGCCAGCGCGCCATGTCGCCGAGGAAGTAGTAAGGATCGGCCTGCGCCGGCTTGAGCTCGAGCGAGCGCTCGAAGCTCTTGGTCGCTTCGGCGAAGCGGCGGCTCTGGAACTGCGACACGCCGACGTTCGTCAGCGCCTCCGGCCAGTCGGGCTTGAGCGCGAGCGCCTTTTCGAAGCTCTCGATCGCCTTCTCGTGGGCCTTGTGCAGGGCGAGGATGGTGCCGAGGTTGTTGAAGGCCGCGGCGGGGGCGTCGGCGGTTTGCACGGCTTTCTGGTAGTGCGGGAGCGCGTTGTCGAATTCGCCGGCGGCGAAGTAGATGTCCGCCAGCACCAGGTGCGCTTCCTGGTGGTTGGGGTCGAGCTTTAGCGCGGTCTCGAGGTGCTCCCGCGCCTGGTCGCCCTGGTTGGTGCTCGCGAGCGACAGGCCGAGAAGCGCGTGGATGAGCGCCTGATCAGCGGGGCTCGCCGTATTGGCCTCGGCCAGCGTCAGGGCGCGGCGGAGGAGGGGGACCGCGTCGGCGTACTCCTTCTTCTTCACATAGAGCAGCCCGAGGTTCTTGAGCGCCTCCTGGTTCTCGGGCTCGAGCTCGACGGCCTTCTTGAAGTTCCGGAGGGCGGGCTCGAAGTCCTCTTTGGCTAGAAGCGCGAGGCCGAGCGAGCCATAGGCCTTGGTGAAAGCCGGGTCGAGCGACAGCGTCTTGTGGTAGAGTTCGACGGCCTTCACCGGGTCGCCATGCAGCCGCTCGATCTCGGCGAGGTAGAAGTGGATGTCGGCGCTCGTCGCGTTGATCTCGAGCACTTTATTGTAATGCTCGCGCGCGTTCTGCCAGTCGCCCTTGGCGCGGAAGCTGTTGCCCAGGACCTCGTGCGCGATCGGGCTGCCGGGGTTCACCTGGACCGCGTAGCTCCACAGCGACTCGTCGTCCCGCCAGTTGGCAAGGCTCGTGAACGAGAGGTAGCCGCAGACTAAGGTCGCCGCGAAGCCGAGCATCTGCAGCCAGGCCTTCTTCGGCGTCGTCATCGCGTACGCCATCCCGAGCGCGGGGCCGAGCATCGCGAAGTAAGCGTAACGGTTCGCGACCGTCGACGTCCCCTGCGCCTCGAAAAAAATGAACCCGAGGAACGGCAGCAGGGAGAGCGCGAACAGCGCCAGCGCGCTCGCGTACCAGCTGCGGGGCTTGTCGCGCCAATAGATCAGGATCAGAAACAGCGTCGCGGGCAGGATCCAGGTGACGAAGCCCCACCAGTGGCTCGCGAGGAACGCCGGCGAGCGCCCGTAGTCGGGGCCGATGAACGCGGGCGCGAACAGCTTGCTCAGGTAGAAGCTCAGGGCGTCGGCCGCGACGACCGGCTTGATCCAAAGGGGCAGCTGCGCGCTCAGGGCGCCGGTGGTCTGGGCGGAAATCGTCCAGACGATCTGCGGGATCGCGACCAGGCCCCACAGCGTGAGCGGCCACACCGGTTTGCGCGGCGCCATGAAGACGCTGCGGCGCGGCAGCAGCTTCTCGAGGAGCATGGCGACCAGCGGCAGCACGACGAGGGACGGGACGGAAAGGATCGCGAGGACGTAGCCCGCGGTCGCGAGGTAATAGTGCCGGATCGGGTCCTTCTTGCTGCGCGCCTGCTGCGCCTCTTTCGCGAGGCTGTAATGCAGGTACTGCCAGATGGCGAAGAAACCGAACATCGCGCCGAGCGGGAAGCCGAGCGCCGACACGTAGGCGACGGATTCGACCTGCAGCGGGTGCAGCCCGAAGAGCAGCGCGCCAAAAAAGCCGGCCGGCGGGTTCGCCAGGACGAGGGCGAGGATCAGAAACACGAGCACCGTGTTGACGACGTGCACCGCGAGGTTGGCGGCGTGGTAGACCTTCGCCTCGGGTTTGCCGGTGCGGTCGGCGAAGCGGTCGAGGGCGCTCCAGGCGACGCTCGGGATGGGCGCGTAGATCTCCGACTTATGCGCGGTGACGGCGGCGCCGAGCTGCGTGCCGAGCGGCTGTCCCTGACCGCGCAGCGCGGCGTCGCGATCATTCCAGATGAACTCGGCACCGGTGATGCGGCCGAAGATCCCTCCGATGACTGCGACGAGCAGCAGGGAAAAGATGAATTTTTGCAATGTGATTGCTCCTTTGGACACCGAACGGACAAGTTTTATGGTTCGTAC
>JAYVWD010000114.1:0-3976 GCA_043786345.1 Pseudomonadota bacterium | reverse complement strand
CGGAGGGCTTGAGTATCGGCCAGGCGCGCTTTGAAACGCCGTCCGGCAGTGGCGGCTGCAGAAGTGGTACTCCTTGCCTTCATGCGATGCGACAAGCTCCGAATCCGCGGAGACGGCCATCCCGCATACGGGATCCTTTTCGACGCTGCGCTGGACTTCGGAGCCCCCGTGCTTAACAAGCGCGATCGCCGCCTTGCGGCCGGCTTTGGCGGAATCAGAGTGAGGTTCTTGCATGAAGGCTCCTGTCATTTTGCGTCGTCGCGGGGCGTCGGGAACTTTTGAGAGCAAAGTCCGTGCCGGAGCCGCTCTGATAAGCTTGATGCCTTGGGGCGCTAGACCCCTCAGCGCTCTGCGTCAAATGGCGCAAATCAGAACGGCCCTGTCCTTGCTGAGTTGCTATTGATCGCCTTGTCCAAGCGCATATGTAATTGACTTGGGGGAAAATATATGACGAACGTATCTATGTTTTCCATGCATTCGGCCCTGGCCCTCGAGCTGGTGGCGGCCTTAGCGGCGAGCTTTCTCCTGGTGTTTGCCGTCCGTCGGGGTTGCGAGGGGAGGAAACTCGGGACAATCCTCGGAAGCATTGGATTAGCTGCCGCCGTTTTGTCCATTAGCTGCACGGCCTACTACGGCATCGCGTACTGGAATGAAGGCATCTTCAGCCCCGCCGCCGTAAAGTCGCAGAATTCGATGATGCAGAACATGTCGTCGATGCTCAGTCAAATGCAGGAGATGATGTCGATGGGCAGGGGCGGCGGCATGGCGCCGGGAGGCGCACCGAGTGGTGCGGATGGCGAAAATTCCCGCTGATCACGGCGCTTGCGAAGATTTTGCTGCCGCGAGAACACTGCGTTGTCCGTGAACTTCGACGCCTCGCCTTGATGGGCCGCAGCGGATTGCCCAAGCGTCGAATCTGCGGCCGCGTCGGCGACCAGGCGGTCCGGCCTAATCGATGAAAAACGCGCGGCACAGACGACCGGCGGTCTTTCTGAATCTTGCTGCGGCCGAGCAAGGTTTCATCGTCCGCGAGAAAAATGCGCGCCCGGTTTTGTCGGGACAGAACATTGGTGCAAGTCTAGGGATAAGATAGGATCATAACGACGGTATCGGTGCAATGACCGTCGACCAAATGATTTCCTGTTCCGCATTGAGGAGTCGGATCATTGGCGCGGCAGTGTCCGTCGACCACGTGCGTCCCCATATCATGACCGTCGCTCCTTTACCTCGGAAGATCCGGCCGCGCTGCGTCAGCGCCGTCCGTACGGGTATTGATTGTGATCGAGATCCATCAGGATGCCCCAGAGCGGGACCCCCGACCAAAATAGGTTGAGCGTACGCTCGTCCTTTACCGTCCCCGTGATGATGTTGCCTTGAGACGTGATCCAGGCGAGCGCGCCGGTGTAGAAGTCATACGAACCCTTCTCGATGGCACGACGCGGAATTATGCCGCTCGTCAGCTGGTACTCGCCCTTCAGGCTCGCCGTGGCGTCGTCGACCCGCGGCTGTTGAATCGGCATGAGCAGGCTGAACCACCACGCGTTCTCGTCCCAGTTTGACGCCCCACGGGGGCCGATGAACTCGCCCGCTGCCGGCGGAACAAACCGCGCCACGGCGCTCACCTCGGGGAGCGCGCTGCCCTTGACGAGCTCAAAGGTCCCGACACGACCGAACTGGTGTGAGAACCATACGCCCCGGACATAGCCGGCATCCCACTCCTGAATCTGAAGGAAGGCGTCGGAATTCGCGCTTTCGAGCGTAAACCCGGGAGCCAGGTAGAAAGAACGCGGCTCGAACGATTGCGGCCAGAAGTCGCGGGAAAGCTGGGTTCCGGGGCCGAAGTGCAACATCGCCGACGTCGTGACGTAGACCAGGTTCTCGTTGTGCGGATTGTTGGTCGAAGACGACGCCGACACGTTCAGGCGCAGGACCTGGTAGCGATCGGTGGCCTCGTGGTGCAGGTTGCCGATGAAATTCCCGCGCAGCGCGGTGATCAGCTCGAGGTTGCCAGGCGGGTTCGGGTCCGGAAGCTTGGCGCGCTGCGCGGCCGTCGTTTTCAGGGAAAAGGAGCGGGTCGCGAAGGCGGCGGGCGCGACGGGCAGCGGGTCGCGGCGCAGCACGCAGTGATCGACGGCGTCGATCGTCAGGTGCACGCGGCAGTCGAGGCCCGTGTCGGTGACGTCGCACTCGTCGCTGCCATTGCTCGTCTCCAGTAAAAGGCGCTTCAGGAAAAAGTCGTACGAGCCGTTCTCATAGTTGCGCTTGGCGCACCACCTCCCGGACCCGCAGACCAAGTCGTCCTGTGTCCCGAGGCGGCCCTGAATCGAATAGCTGTAGAGACCATGCCGCTCACCATCGCTGCCGGCACCGAGCCCCCGCCCCGTCTCGATCTGGACGAGGGCCCTGCCGCCGCCGTCGCACTGCCCCCGATACTGTCCAGTGAGCTCCGGAACATACTGATCCGGTGGCAGAGTCCCGCCGCTGCCACCGCCAGGCTCACCCGGCTCGTCGCTCTCCTGAAAATCGAGATGAATCTTTCCCGAGACACCCGCGGAGCGTACGAAGACGTCCCCATCGATCGCGGTGCTCGGGGAGTTGATGACGGTCCCGGTCAAAACGACGTCGTTATCAGGACTGTCAAGGCTGAGCACGCCGTTGCCGAAGTCGTAGCGGATGTTCTCGTACACCTGCCCTTGGTACTCATGGCTGACGAGTCCGCCTAAACCGACCTTGAGTACCGCATTCTGCCGCGGAAACTCGGTGAGGTCGTTCGGCTGAACCGCATAAGTATCGAAAATTACGCCAAATTTTCGAGTGACGCCGTCGATCTCGAGCCAGCCCACATAGCGCCCCAACTTGAGCTGGGCGGCCGCCGCGGCCGTCTGCCCCAATCCGGCGCTCACGAGCGTCAAAGCTGTCAACAGGAACAATTTAGTCCAAGGCAAGGCTGGCTCCGATCCTGAGTTCTGGGAGACGAGGGAGGCGGAAGAAGGCGGCGAGGCCTTCTTCCGCACATTCAACAGGTCTCCTTGCGGGAGATGGGACACCGGTACTACTAGCCGGGCCGTCCAACTGTGACAAGGTTTTCGCGAAATTTTGTCGGTGAGCCACCGTGTCTGAGCGCCGGAGACCATTCGTAGACACTAACTCCGAGACGAAAGTGAGGCTGCAAGTGAGAATATTCGTTAACATCGTCGCCGCTCTAGCGATCGCCGGCGCCGGGCTCGCGTCTGCCGCTCGGGCCGACGACGAGTGGCTTCCGGATTTCTATTGCCGAAGCCTGCCGCTCGACGCCCCGACGGGGTACGAGGTGAAAGTGTTTCTCCGGTACCTGAGCCTTATTGACGCGAAAGCGGAGATCTATGAGCGCGCCGGCGACACGTTGTCTCTGGTTGGCACGAAGTTGGCCGAAAAGGACACGTCGTTGGGACCGATCGATGAAATCGTTCGGATCTACCGGGGCGCGGCCTTTTACCTGGAAAGCAGGCTGTCGTTGGGCCTCGATGAACCCGAAGGAGGAGAGCATTCACAGGTCACCGCCACGATCGACGGCGCAGAACTTCAACTGACGTTGACTTGCTTCCAGGTCGAGGCTTGCACCTTTAGCCGCCGACACACTTCGGGAACCCAAGAGTACCAACGCTCAGGCAGGCGTGTGATCCCCTAATGGAGACGCCGCTATGAATAAGGTGGGATCAATCGCGCCGACGCCGGTGAAACCGAAGACGTTCTCACGCAACGGACCTAGGAAACCTCCTAACCTGCAGCCTGACTCAAGGACTAACTCGCTCGCGCTCACCTGCACCCGACATGCCCGGCCTGTGAGCATCGCCTCTCTGGGCGGCGCAATTACGGCTTATGAAGCGGCTTGCTATATGCTAAGGCCAAGGCAAGACGGACGATTCGCAAATTAAGGGGAAATCAAATGTTTGAGGGAAAACGGCCTTGCCGCTTGCTGCTCCTCGCTGCGTTCGCA